>CAZBBC010000013.1:0-68885 GCA_964489835.1 uncultured Calditrichota bacterium | reverse complement strand
AACCGCGTATTAAATGGTGTCTATCTCTGCGTGCTTAAAGCGGAGGGGAAGACCTTTATCACCAAAGTGGCCTATATAAAATAATATATTGAGATGATAGATATGGAAAAAATAAATCATAAAAAACGAGGGCTTAAGATTCTCCTCCTTTGCCTTACGGCTGTGATGCCTCTGAATGTGATAGCCCAGGATGGCGACGGCCAGGGCGGTACGCGCAGTAATTTTACCTTCGGTTTTGGTGCCCGGGCGATGGGGATGGGAAATGCCTTTGTGGCCATGGCTGACGAT
Organism: uncultured Calditrichota bacterium; assembly: GCA_964489835.1. Classification (GTDB taxonomy): domain Bacteria; phylum Calditrichota; class Calditrichia; order JAJRVZ01; family JAJRVZ01; genus CAZBBC01. Next base: position 68,597 of record CAZBBC010000013.1, on the reverse strand, counting down.
CCGACGGCCCTGTACTGGAACCCGGCCGGTCTTGATAATATCTATCAGCAATCGGTTACATTCTTTCATGCGTCGCTGCCCGAGGGCGGACTTTATGATTTCCTCGGTTATGCCTATCCCACGCTGGATCTGGGTACGTTTGCCGTTGGCATCGGGCGCATTGGCATCGGAGACATTCCGGAATATAATATAGATGGAAATAGTCCAAATGGAGATGACCAGGCACCCGTATTTTCGTTTGAGACTTACCGGGCCTATGTCGGTTATGGCTTAAAACTTCCCTGGAATCTGTCCGGTGGATTATCACTAAAAATACAACGGCGATCCTGGGGTGATATGGTGCAATTGGGCAGTGATGTCAATGCTGTCGGCATTGGCCTGGACCTGGGCATTTTATATAAACCTGACTTCAGCACGTCGCCGTTCCTGCGTGACTGGTCCATTGGATTAAATATTCAAAACCTTTTTCAACCCCAACTAAGAGAAGGTGAAGACACCGATGTGATGCCTTTTGCCTTCAGATTCGGCCTCATGCGTACGATTCCATTTATCGGCGGAGGAAATGCTCTTAACATCCTGATGGACTTTGACAAAAGTGCCGATACGGATCTGGGAATATTTTTCGGAACAGAGTTTAACTATCAGGGACTTGGTAAGATCCGGCTGGGTTATAATAATAGTTCTATTGCTTTCGGCGCGGGCGTTGAATATAACATGTTTCAGATTGATTATGCGTTTGGAAATCCCAGTACTGAAAGCCTGTTACCGCCGATCCATCGTATTTCCTTAACGGTTAATTTTGGAATGAACAGGGATGAAATGTATGACATTGTTGAACAATTGCGCCAGGAGGAGGAAGAACGGATAGCGGTTGAAATCCGTGAAGCCGACCGGCAAAAATTTATTGCGGAACATGTGCAAAAAGCAGATGCATATTTCAAAGAAAATAAGTATCTTGATGCAATTGTTGAATATCAACAGGTCATCGGTACCGATCCATTTCATCAGCATGCAAAAGTGATGTTAGATTCGGCGAATACACAGCTGGCAGGTGAATTTCAGACCCAACAGGATTTGGCTGTAAAAGATGCTTTAGATAAAGACCGGGCAGAAGCAGATATCCGATTTCTCAATGAACATTTTGAACAGGGCCGGCGATATCTGGATAAAAAGCAATATACAGAAGCGTTGATACAGTTTAATCTTGCCCAGCAGCGTGATTCGGAAAATCAGCAAGTCCGTTCGGCTATCAGGACCACCAGGCGCCGGCTTAGTGAAGACCTGAATGCCCTTATGCGCAGAGGCAGGGAGGAAATGAAAAGCCAGAATTATTCTGAGGCGTTGCGCTTATTTTCGGAAGCGCGAATTCTGGCCATCGATGATCCCCAGGTAAAAAAAGAGGTTGACACTCTGGTTGGAAGAGTTAAATTACAGGAAAGTATACAACAAGGTCTTATGTTGTATGATATTGGACAATATGATCAGGCGTTAGGAATTTTTGAAGAAGTACTCAACCAGGAGCCGGAAAACCAGTTCATTAAGCAATATTATACACGTTCAAAAATAGAAGCACTGGCAGACACAGAACCGATGGACCCGGAAACAGAACGCCAATACTTACTGGGGGTTGAAAAATTTCTCCTGGGTAAGTATACGGAGGCAATTAATATCTGGGATGCCATCATAAAGGACCATCCGTATAATAAAAAAGTACTGGAAGCCATAAACGGCGCCCGGGAACGTATTAAACGGAAAGAATCTCAACAGGATTGATGTATGTTCAGAAACGTTAAAAAAGAAGAGATTACCATACCGGCCCAGATGAGTTATATGGGCCAGGTTCGCGACTTTATTGAACATATCGGGGTAAAATACAGGTATTCCGATAAGATTATCAATTCCTATAAGCTGGTTATTGAGGAAGCCTGTACGAATATTATCCGCCATGGTTATCGTGATGTCAAGGGGGGTGAAATTTCGATAAAGGCGATTATTCGCCAGCAGAGTTTAACCATTGTAATTATTGACCAGGGACTGAGTTATGATCCCCGCCAGGCGCAGACTCCGGATTTGGAAAAGTACATTCAAATCGGAAAAAAGGGTGGTCTTGGCATTTTCATGATGCGTAAATTAATGGATGATGTCCAGTATAATATCACCGGTCGCGGAAATGAGTTACGCTTAACAAAGCAAAGAGATGAAAGTGATTTATCGCAAACACGGGCGTTGTGGGAAAATCTTTCCATGCGTACGCGATATACTATGCGTGCGGCTGCAATTATATCAATAATGGCAGCGGTAATTTTCTTTCTGCTTTATTCGAAAATCGATCAGGATACGCTGGATGAAACCACAGAATACACACGGGCACAAGTCCTATCACTGGCCGATAACAGTTCTGAGCTGCTGCAAGCTGACGAGGATCTGGCCTGTTTTACTATTGCTCAGGATTTAAGACATAATAATCCAGGGTTAATAAAGGAAGTCTTTATCGTCGATACGAGTGCTAAAATTTTTGCCAGCAGTACCGCAAGTAAAGCTTTGGGAATCTATACTTATCCGGTGGAGAGAGTGACCATCGAGGATTCCATCGGCAATTTCAGGATTTATCGTTATATGTCGAGAGACACATCGGATGTGTATGATTTTGTGGCAGATATTTATGCGGATCCCCGGGCGGAAAGTCCTCTCATTGGCCGGGCCCATATCTGGGTACCTAATGATTATATTAAATCCAAGGCCGGTTCTGAAAAACTTAATATCATCATTTTTGTCTTGGTTTTACTCATTATAAGTTTTGTGGGCGCTTATTTTCTAATTGATCGCATCGTTGCCCCTTTCCATTCCCTTGCTGATTGGGTGCGCCAGGTTGGGCAGGGAACGGTTGATGAGGATGAGATCGATATCGATTCTTCCGATGAGCTGGGTGAGATTGCCCAGGCATTCAACCAAATGACCAGTAAATTCCGGGAGGCTCAGGTCAGTGTTATTGAGCAGCAACGTCTGCAAAAAGAATTGCAGGTCGCTCAGGAAATTCAACAAATGCTTTTACCCAGTGATTTTCCACAGGTCAAAGGATACGCTCTGGCATCGTATTATGAAGCAGCCAAAGAGGTTGGCGGCGATTTGTTTGATTTTGTGGAAGTTGATGAGGATACACTTGGTATTTGTGTGGCCGATGTAGCCGGAAAAGGAGTGCCGGGATCGCTGATTATGACAATGATCCGAACGGCTCTGCGTTTGGAAGCAAGGGGAAATAAAAATCCTGCGGAGGTATTAGCCAAAGTTAACAGATTTGTCACGGATGACATGAAGCGGGGGATGTTTGTCACCATGTTTTATCTGGTACTTGACAGTCGGAACCGAGTGATTCATTATGCCAGTGCCGGCCATAATCCGATGATATTATACCGGGGTAGTACGAAACAAACTTATTTTTTAAATCCATCCGGTTTCCCGGTTGGCATTCAATTGCCTGATATTTCATTGTTTGAGGAAAGAATTGAACAGGATTCAATTCGCCTTCGCGAAGATGATTTGCTTGTTCTCTATACTGATGGCATTACGGAGGCCATGAATCCGAAACGAGAATTATATCGGGAAGAACGCTTTTTGGATGCTATTCGCAGAAATGCTCATATTGATGTCAGCGATTTCATTAATAATATTAAAGAAGATATAAAATCCCACACCCAGAACTATCCGCAAAATGATGATATTACCTTTGTTGCAGTGAAAGAAAAACTGATGCAAGGTGAGGTAATTTTTACCATTCATAAAGAACTTTTCCGTATGATAGAGGAAGAAAAGGTACCGGTAAAAGAAGCCTGCGAGAAAATGCTGGTTTCTCCTTACATGTATCGTAAATATAAAAAAGTTAAAGATTCAGTCGGTTTGGAAGGTCTTAAAGAACTTCTTTACGAAACCGATTATATCGAGAAAAAGCATCTGAGTATAGAGATAAAAACCAAATTATACGATGTTATTTTTAACCATCCTAAATGGGGTCCCAAACGTATCAGTCAGGAATTAAAGACAGTAAAGTACGGGAATACTAATTTAGAACCCAGACGTATATATAATGAGCTAGTGAAAGCAAAACTGAACACCAGTGAAAAACGTGAAAGACATATTAAGCGTGGTGGTAAAAAAAGGTTGAAACCACCGGGAACGCCGCTTTTAACACTTGATGGACAGGTAATACTCGATTATGAATCTGCGGAAAAGGTGTTTGCTGATAAAAGAGGTGCTGCCGTTTCGAATGATTTAGTAAAAAGCGTTGCTCCGGCTGTCGAACGGAAAACAGCTGAGCGACAGCTTAGTTCAAGTGGCAAAGACGTAACGGAAGAAAAAGTTGACAAGGAGGAAGTACCTGTTGAATCTCCGGTTGAGGAGTTTGTTAAAGAAGATGAAGAAATCCGAGAAAAGGAAAAAGTTGATACTTCAGAAGCAATTGTAAGGGCAAAAGAGGCCCTCAAAGAAGATTCTAAAACAGCGAAGGTTGAAGAAGCAAAAAGGCCAACTGAAACCGAGACAGAGTTAGAAAAAATTGAACAGAAAAAAATTAAAGAAAAACCGATAAAAAAGGAAAAATCTGCAAAAGAGAAAGTAGTGGAAACAACATCAGAACCTCCGGTGTTTGCAGACGATCTTTTAAAGTTACGGGAAGAAGCAAGAGCACTAAGAAAAGATCTTGAAAAAGAAAAGATAGAAAATGAAGAGATCCCGGAAATACAATTAGCGGATAAACAAATAGATGGACCTGAACTTAAACCACCTCCGTCCATAGCTGTAAAAGAAAAGACCAATGAAGCCATAGAGGAAAAAACACAAATCTCTTCCTTTGATTTGCCGGAGGAAAAAGTTCCTATAGATATAATAGACAAATTCTATTTTTCAATTTCCGGTGATATGAAAGAGTTGAATAAGATTGTAAAAGAATGGTCGAATGGTGGTTTTAAAAAAATTGATTTATTGAAAATAGGAAAAATTCTTGGTGTGATATCGACCAAACCCCTGTTTAAATCTCTGGGTCGCGTAGAGCAATTATTTGTACAGGTTATCCGGTATTTGGAATTCATGGAAACCAATGCTGTAAATTTTGAGGAAAAAATGATTTCGCAAAATACGAAAGATATGTTGAAATACATTGAAAAAGAAAATATATTAAGCAATTCAAGCATTATTCTGGAGCAGATCAATGAACTCGGCATAAAAAACCATCAATTAAGGGAACAAATAACCAGAAAAAAGCCGGATAAAAATTCGCAATTAGAATCTGTCAGACGAAAAATTGCAGATAAGAAAGTGATAAAAAAAGGGAAAATACTGAATAATATAGCAAAAACAAACAACAGACATTAGGTTTTTGCATTCACTTTAGGGAGGACTGGATGGAAGGTATTCAGGTATCAGCGGAAGTAGCGGGTAGTCGGAATCAAATCTCAATTATTAAGGTGGGCGGATATATTGACACAACAACGTCTTCGGAACTGGAGCGATCTTTAGATTCACTTCTGAAACAGGGTCGTTTCTTTCTGATCGTCGATCTTGGTAATGTAGATTATATCAGTAGCGCCGGCTGGGGAATATTTATCAGTGAAATTAAATCTATCAGGGAAAACGGTGGAGATCTTAAATTAGTACGAATGGTCCCCGATGTATATGAAATTTTTGAATTACTTGAATTTCATCATATTCTTGATGTATATGATTCGGTTGATGAGGCTATAAATAAATTTGAGGTTCTGGAATCGTCCGGAAAACCCGTGGCAAAGGAAATAAGCCTTAATAAACCAAAACCGGAACCAGCACCTGTGGAGATCAGAAGAGAGGAAGCCGTTGTAGAGACAATGGAAGCGTCCTCCGGTATACAAGGGGAAGAACCACAAAAGATTGAAGAAAAACCAATTTCAGAGATGTCTCTGGGAGAACGAATAAGCAAAATTGTACGCGAAAATCCCGAATATGGTGCCTATAAGATTAAAAAGGAATTAAATTCTGCGAAATATGGTTTTATGAAAGTCGGATGGTTTTATGTAAGAAACGAGCTGAACAATCTTGGGTTGGATAGTAAATCAAAGAGATATTCTTTTGCTACCAGCCGTCTGAGTAAGTAGAAATCTATGGATAGAATTCTTGAAATAATATTTGCGACTGTGATTCTGATATCATTGTTTTCAAATTTTTTTAGTATTCCGGGAAATTTGTTAATTACTATAAATACCTTTATTTATGGAGTGATTACTAATTTTGCAGAATTCTCCTTTACCTTTGTCCTGACTCTCGGTGCTATATTTCTCCTGATTGAATTTTTGGAATATGTATTAATCATTGTAAGTGCCAGAAAATATGGTGCTTCGAAATGGGGAATTACAGGCAGCATCATTGGAGGCATTGGAGGGGCTATCAGCGGTGCCTTTGTTACACCTGTTCTTGGGGCCATTATCGGATCTATAATCGGAGTTTTTGCAGGGGCAACAATTTTAGAATTTTTAAAATCTTATAATCTGAAAAAATCACTACTTTCTGGCGTTGGTGCTTTTATCGGGAAATTGGGTGGCCTGTCTATTAAGCTGTGTGGTGCGGTTACTATGGTAATAATGATCGGATATAAAATATTTTAAATTGCAAACCTACATAAAAAAATGATCCCAAATTGCCTCGTAACAATTTGGGATTTTTCATTTATAACCAAGTTCCATGTTACAATTTCAAAAAATTCGTTTTGATAATTCATGTCTTGCAATGATTTGGATGAATGACCCACCCCGTCTCGCTACGCTCGACACCCCTCCCTGCAAGCAGGGAGGGGTTGGGGGAGGGTCAGTGGAAAATAATTTGTTTGCAGCCTTGGGCTGCGGTATGAATAAGGCAAGTTTATTAATTTTTAGTTATTGGTGATCAAATGTTACGTAGTATATTAAATGCTCAAATAGTTTTTTGTATATTATTTATTTTCATTCACGTTGTTTCATATGTATACGCACAGGAAGAAATAAACGAATTTACGGTAGTACGTATTAAATATGACGGTGGTGGAGACTGGTATGGCAATAAAACAACCCTCAGAAATTTACTGCAATTCATGTCGGAAGAATTGGGTTTGAAAACAACCCACCTGGAAAAAACTTCTTCAATTCTTGATGAGTCATTTTTTAATTATCCGACTGCCTACCTGGCGGGACACGGAAATATTAAATTAAGTGATGAAGAAGCCCAACGGTTGCGTAGATATTTGATATCCGGGGGATTTTTATTTGCGGATGATGATTATGGCATGGATAAATCCTTTCGACGGGAAATGAAAAAAGTGTTTCCGGAGTTAAATTTTGTGGAACTTCCTTTCAGTCATCCCATATATAAAGTATATTTTGATTTTCCCAACGGGTTGCCTAAAATTCATGAACATGATGGCGGTCCCCCGCGGGGATTTGGATTGATCTATGAAGACCGGCTGGTAGTGTTTTACTCATTTAATACTGATATTAGTGACGGTTGTGAGGATTCTGAAATTCATAACGATCCACCGGAGAAACGTCAGGCAGCTTTACGCATGGGTGTTAATATTTTACTTTACTCTTTATTATATTAAATGGATGCACAAAATCTTATTATTGGAAAAATTATCCGTTTCCAACAAAAAAATTTGATTTATCAGATCATTTCTGGTATTCTCAAATTATCTATCTATCTTTTGTTGATATGGCTTAGCTCATTTATTGCGGATAGCGTTTTTTATTTTTCTCAATCAGTCCGATGGTTCGTAGTAGTATTGAATGGATTCATTACAATCTATCTCTTTTACACGTTAATAATTTACCCTCTCATCGATCTTATACGACTCTCTGATAATAAAGATCTCACTCGGGTGACCAGAAGTATCGGTGTTCTATTTCCGTCTATAGAGGATAGACTCACCAATATTTATCAGCTAATCACATCGCAACCTCCGGGAAGTTCCTCGTCGATCAGATATTATGCGATAGAGAAATATGCGAAAGAAATAGAAAATACTGAGTTTAGCAAACAAATTAGACTACGTGATTTCCTGTTTCCTTATTCACTTGTGATTCCCATACTTTTAGGAAGTCTGGTCTTGACTTATATGCTCTCCGATAAATTAATGCTTTCCATGAAAAGGATATTAAACCCCATGGGGGAATATGCAGAAGTCCCCTGGTACGAGTTTACCATAAAACCCGGTAATACGGATATCATTGTTGATCAAACACTTGATATTTCGGCGAAGTTTAAGGGACCGGAACTTGAGACATGCATATTACAGATCAGGTTTAAGGGAGATGTTGTCTATCAGCCAAAACTTATGCGTGAGCAGGCTGATTCTTATGAAATACAGATTGACAATATTAAGAGACCTTTTGAATATTTTCTGCAAGGCTTGCCACGATTTCCTGCGGAATGGAAAGATAAACTCGTGAGTCAGGCGTTTACGGTAAATACGCTGATCCCTCCTCTGGTCAATGAAGTTCAGGTGGAAGTAATACCACCTTCCTATACAAATCTATCCAAGCAGTTTCTTGAAGAAAATGTTGGAGACATCATTGCCTACCCGGGATCTATTATTAATATTTCGGCACAGGCAAACAAACCTTTGAATATGGCGAAAATTGTTTTTTCCGATGGTAAAGAAATTCATAGTGATATCAGAGAGAATAAATTTAATTTTTCTTTCCCAGTTAATATCGGTAAAACATATTTTCTCACCGTCAGTGATACAGAGGGTTTGAATAATCGGGAGCCGATTGAATACACCATAACGATATTGGAAGATCTGTATCCTGCCATAGAAATAACAGAACCAGGAAAAGATGTAGAAATTGCGGCGGATGGTGCGCTTAACCTGATCTTTGAAGGAAATGATGATTTTGGGTTCAACAAGTTGCATCTGCACTACCAGATACAAAGAAAATTAAAGGCAGTGACAGATTCGACCTGGAATCACCTACCTGTTTTTATGCCCACTCCTGGTGACAAATATTTCCAACAATCATATTTCTGGAATTTTGCAGTTCTGCCGGTGAGTTTTGATGATGGTGTGAAATATTATGCCACCCTTTCTGATAATGATATCATCAATGGACCAAAAACCAGCCGTTCCGAAACGTATTATATTCGATTTCCGTCCATTGAACAGTTGTTTGAGGATTTCAATTCTGCTCAAAATGATAATTTAAATGCGGCTGAAGATTTGGCTGCTGAAAGCGAGGATTTGAAAAAAGATCTTGAAAAAATAAGCCGGGAGATGAAACGCGAGAAAGAACTTGACTGGGAAAGGAAAAGATCTTTGGAAACAGCGCTTGAGAAACAAGAGGAAGTACAGAAAAAACTTAAAAAGATCGAGGATGATCTCAATAAAGCGATAAAAAAATTAGAGAGCAATCAGCTATTTAGTCCTGAGATTCTTGAAAAGTATAATAAACTGCAGGATTTATTCCAGGAAATTGCGACCCCCGAGCTCTTGCAATCGATGAAAGATCTTGAAAAATCTTTAAGTCTTCTCGATAAAAAACAAGCTCAAATTGCCACAGAAAAATTCATACTCGATCAGCAAAGATTTAAAGAAAATCTGGAGCGTACATTAGCTCTTTTTAAAAGGGTAAAGCTTGAGCAGGAACTCGATAAGATGGTAAAGATGGCAGAAGCATTGGAGAGAAACCAGAGTGAAATTTCAAAAGAACTTGCCAAAAATGACCCGTTGGATCCAGGGAAAAGAGAATCTCTTATTCAAAAAGAAAAAGATCAACAGGATCTTTTGAAAAATCTCATTAATTCTCTTTCAAAAGTGATGAAGAATGATATGATGAATGAATATCCCAAAGTGATCAATAATCTGGAAAATTCTCAGCAAATCGGCAATGAATTACAAGATCAAATGGGAGAATTTATCAACACCATGGTAACCGCAGATCAAAATACAATGCAAAGTAATTCCGGAGAAATGGGTCAACAGTTGGAGCAAATGCAAGCGAATTTAAAAAATGCCCAAAAGAGCATGTTAGAGAATAGTCAGCAAAAAATTCTTTCGAAGATGAACAAAGTTACCGATAACTTACTTAAACTATCAAAAGATGAAGAGCAACTTATTGAAGAAACGGAGCAATTGTCAAATTTTAGTGACAGATATCCTGAAATTGCCGGAACACAGCAACAAATTATCGAAAATATGTTTCGTACCACGCGAGATATTATTGATCTTTCCCACGAGACATTTTTCCTGCCACCCGGAATGAGCAAATCTTTAAGTGATGCCCATTCCAATATGAAAAAAAGTGTGAGTGAACTTGAAAACCGCAAACAGAAATCGGCCAGCAATTTTCAAGAAAATTCAATGGCAGAACTGAACAAATCAATTATTCAAATGCAGAATTCTATGGAAGCTCTTGCTGATGCAAAGTCTGGTCTCGGGTTCGAACAGTATTTAAAACAAATGCAACAGCTATCTGGTCAACAGGGGAAACTCAATCAGGAAAGTCTCAACTTTTTTAATACAAACAAGGGAAAACTTTCTTTAGAGCAACAAGGTCAATTAATGAGAATGTCTGCAGAGCAGAGAGCAATTCAACAATCCCTGGAAAATCTTGCAGAGGGGATGCAGAATCGTTCAGAGGTATTAGGCAGTCTCGATAACATGGCAAAGGAAATGGAAGAAGTTGTCAATGAATTACAAAGTTTAAGGCTTGACAGAGGTACGATTGAACGACAACAAAAAATATTTTCGCGCATGCTTGATGCCCAGAAATCTGTACGTGAAAAAGAATATAGTAAAAAACGATTAGCGGAAACCGGGAAAGAATACATACGCATATCACCGGATGATCCAACCGATCTGGAGAACCAGAGAATGAAGCAATTAAAGTTGGATCTCATTCGTGCCTTGAATGAGGGATATAATCCTGATTATGAAAAATTAATTGAAGAGTATTTTCGGACCCTGAATATAAATTTACCACGAAAATAGTACGGCCAAAACTTGAAAAAATATATTTATCTAAGTGCAATTCTCTACAGCATCCTTTTTTTGCAGCCACGAGCTAATGCTCAGGTTTTATATCAGAAAGAACAACCTGATTTAGATTCACTTATTACCCACACCGGTACCAAAAGTGATCAAAATCGCCTGAGAGTGGGTCTTGTACTTTCTGGAGGAGGGGCAAGAGGTATTGCCCACATTGGTGTCTTAAAAGGTTTTGAAAAGCACAATATTCCGATTGATTTAATTGTTGGTACAAGTTTTGGAAGCGTTATTGGTGGTTATTACGCTGCCGGATTGACGGTTGAACAGTTGGAAAAATCCATTCGTAATGTGAATTGGGATGACATCTTTACGGATGACACTGAACGTCAAAACCTGTTTGTCGGGCAAAAAGCCATCAAAGACCGCTATCTTATAAATATTCGATTTGATGGGCTGCGTGCTTATATTCCAAGCAGTCTAACCTCTGGTCAGAAAATTTTAACCTTAATCACCAATGAACTATATAAAACAAAATTCCCTTCGGTATATGATTTTGATGATCTGACAATTCCATTCCGGGCTATTGCCACTGATTTAATTTCCGGGAAACGTGTGATTATCGGAAAAGGAGATTTAGCAGAAGCAATAAATGCCAGTGCTGCTGTACCTCTTCTGTTCTCTCCTGTTGTTTGGGATAATATGCTTCTGGTAGATGGCGGACTTAGTTCGAATTTTGCTGTTGATGCAGCAAAATTGCTCGGGATGGATGTTGTCGTCGTTGTTGATAATACCTCTCCCCTGAGAAGACGGGAAGAACTGCAAGCGCCTTGGGAAATTGCTGACCAGGTTACTTCGATTATGATGCAATCTACAAATATTGAACAGATGAGCCTGGCGGATCTGGTGATTAAACCGGACCTGGAAGGAATTGGGAGTACTGATTTTGATAAAATTGATGATATGATTGTTAAAGGAGAAATCGCTGTCGATCAGATGGCTATGAAATTATACGCACTAACTGAGCATCAACGATTAAAAAAACCAGAAATTCAGTATAATTTTGATGAATTTCGTTTGTCTTCTAATAATTCTCCTGAGGAAATAGATCATTATCAGTTGCATGCTTCCAAAGAAAAATCGATAACACAATCGCTATTGAAAAAGGATATAGATTACCTCTTTACGCAGGGTATATATAATTCCGTAAAGGCCTCTCTTGATTCTCTGGAAGCAGCTACTACGCTTAACTATTTTTTGAATGTGAACAGTAAATTGCGTCAGGTATTTTTTGAAGGTCATACATTATATACCGATTCTACCCTTATTAAACTTTTAAACCACCAACCGGAACAAATACTCAATTATAATAATATCCGCAAAGGTCTCAATGATATAAAACAATTATATAGAAACGATGGGTATGCTCTGATCCGGTTTAAAAAAGTAAATTTTGATCAGCAGAGTGGAAAATTGCAAGTGGCTATTGATGAGGGCAGAATTGAAAAAATCAATATTAAGGGGAACAAAGTCAGCAAAGATTTTATAATACTCCGGGAATTCCCTCTTCAATCGCACGATATTTATAATTCAAAAGATGTAAAAAAGGGTATTGATAATATATATAACACCCAGCTATTTGAAAAAGTCAGTGTTAATCTGGATTTAGAAAATGACAACTATATTTTGCTTATAAAAGTTGTTGAGAAGAAAACCACAGTGCTCCGACTGGGAGGTAAAATCGGCTCCGAACGCGGTGCACAATTCTATACCGAATGGACGAATGAAAATTTTCTCGGTAACGCTTATAAGATATCTCTGAATGGAAGATTTGGAGAAATGGATCGTCGTATCGGATTTAATTATAGGGTTGACCGGGTTTTCGAAACCCTGTTAACCTCAAATTTTAAAGTTTATTATGATTGGAAAAGATTTCCACTTATTGTTGGTGATAAAAATGTCGGTGAATATATAGAGAGAAGACGAGGTACAAAATTTGGCATTGGATTACAATTAAAAAAATTAGGACAAATTTCAATAGATTTACGAGTCGAGAATGTAAAAGATGCGCCATATGACAGCGATCTAAATGAAGCTTTGGAGGGTAAAGTCACTCAAAACAGTGAATTGCGCACGCTCTCAGTAAAGTCAGTAACAGATAAAAGAGATAATATTGCATTTACGACCTCAGGAACTTATAATGTCTGGTTCTGGGAAACCGCAAATAAGACGCTTGCCCAGGGACAGGAAAATTATACAAAGGCATATGTAAATCTTGAAGGATACTATACATACTGGCTCAGCCATACCTTTCACTTCAGAGGTCTTATCGGAATTGGTGATCAAACCTTGCCGTTCTCAGAGTGGTTTCGTATCGGCGGTTTGCACGATTTTATGGGATTGCATGAGTATGAATTTTTCGGTCGTCAGGTAATTATGGCTAATTTTGAATACCGTTTTTTATTACCTTTTCAAATTTTATCTGATATATATTTGGGCCTTCGCTATGATATCGGTGCGATATGGGAGACGGGTGATCTGGTGTTAAAAAGCGATGATTTTTTTACGGGCCTGGGGGGGTGGTTGGGAATGAATACCTTATTGGGTCCACTTTACATAGGTTATGGAGATACCAGTAATAAAGATGGCGTGATTTATCTGTCACTCGGGTATAATTTCTAACTCTGGATCAATCCGTTGGAGTAGTTTCCACATCGCTTTATGTAAAGGCAATTTTTTTATCATCTCCAGATCTATCCATTGATGCTCTGTATATGATTTTGATTGAAATTCGGGGAATTCTGTAATAAATAAATTTGAATATAAGGTCAAGTGAAAGTGAGTGTAGGAATGTCTGATTGCCGACCATGTTTTTTTGTATGAAACATCCAGATTATAATGCGTTTTTATATAACGGGCATTAAAATTCTCTAATTTTTCCCCGTTTTTCAATTTCACGATTGGAAATTCCCACATGCCTGCCAACATTTCGCCCCGGGGACGTTGAACGATAAGAAAATTATTTTGACATTTAATGACAAAAGCTTTCGATACAATATTTGGAATTTTTTCTTTCTTTGCTTTAAAGGGGATTAGTTTTACCATACCTTTATTAAAAGCCTGGCACTGGGGGGAAAGCGGGCAATTCTCACATAATGGTGCAGTGGGAAGGCAGATCAGAGCGCCCAGTTCCATCATTGCTTCATTGAATGCCCGCGATGAATGAGGAGGGAGCAACCCCGACATTATCGTTTGTATCTTTGCATGCGTTTTAGACTTACTGATATCATCCGATATTAGAAAAAGACGGGATATGACCCTTTTAATATTACCGTCAACGACACCATAAGGCAAATTAAAGGCAATACTTAACACGGCATTAGCGGTATAGGGGCCAAACCCCGGAAGCCTTAAAAGTTCTTGCCTGTCTGTCGGTAGTTTTGCGTTATGTTGTTGAACGATAATCCGGGCGGCCTGGTGTAAATGTCTGGCCCGAGAATAATATCCCAGTCCTTCCCAGGCTTTTAATATCTCCTGTTCCGAAGCCTCTGCCAGGCATACAACAGTCCCAAATTTTTTTATAAATTTCTGATAATAAGGAATGGCTTGTTCAACCTGGGTTTGCTGAAGCATCACTTCGGAAACCCATATATAATACCAATGCCGTTGATGACGCCAGGGTAATGGTCGTTTGTTTTTTTCAAACCAGATGAGCAAATTCCGCTGGATATTTATTTTACTCATTCCGTGCACGATCCGGCTGAATAACTTCTTCAAACCATCGTGATGTATGAGAACGGACCATTTGCATCAGACATACCTGCGCCAGAAATGGGGCAGGATGATTGATTGAATTCAGGTACAAATTAATAAGCGCATTGGAATATTTGTCCAAATATATACTATCGATCTGGGTGGGATCCCCTAATACGATGAGTTTTGTATTTTCACCCAATCGGGTGCCAAGGGTACGCATTTGAAACGGATTTGCATTTTGTGCTTCATCAAATATAACAAAGGTACCGGCCAGATCGGCACCTCTGACATCAGCGAGATTTATCAATTCCACAATTCCGCTATCCAGAAGCTTTTGGTATCCTGTATCTGTAGATAAAAAATCTTCGTCACTAAATTGGCGCAATTTTTCTATAAAAGGACGCATCTTTGGGATTAGCTTTCGTCTCAGTGATCCGGGCAGAAATCCTATATCCTCTCCCAATCGACTTTTAGTGACAATAGGTTTTATCAACTTTATACTTTCGTAACGTTTTTCCTTAAATACTTTTTCCAGACCTGCAGCCATTGCAATATGGGTTTTACCGGTTCCGGCTTTCCCGATAATAATCTGAATTTTCACATCATCATCCATGGCTTGACGCATGCAAATAGCCTGCTCAAAATTGTAGGAATAATTTTGAATATCGAGTACCTTAGGCGGCATGCCTAGTACTTTTATCGAGTGATAATCGATATAGTGTAATCTGTCTTCTTTGCGAATTCCTAATCCAAATAAATCACCGCTGGGATCATACAGAACGACACCTTCGTTATGACGGAGACGCCACTTTTTTCGGTAAGGTAAATTCCATTTCAGCCTGTCTTTGGTTGTAAATATTTCATTAATCTCTTCGGAGGAAAGATTAACCTCCTGGGTTGATTGAAAAAAACTGGCTAAATACTCCTCACTTACCTGATCGTGCTTGTAGTCCTCTGTCTCAATGCCAAGTGCCCGGCACTTGATACGTAAATTTCTATCTTTGGTGACAAAAATATACCTTCTGTGATAGTAGGTGCTTTTCAATCCCAATACCTGGGAAAGCATTAAATTATCCCGATAGCTGAGATCCAATTCCGACGGTATTGTTGAAGAAAGATGACCGGCCAGAAAAGAAAGGACTCCTTCTTTCCCATTAGGGATCGTAATCACCGTTCCTTCATCCTGACGGGTGCTGAGCATTTCCAATTTTTGACTGATATCACGCGAATTATACCCAATTCCCGAATCATTTTTTTTGGCGTCGATTTCTTCTAAAACACTGAAGGGAATAAGAACAATATGCTCATCAAAACGAAAAATGGAGGCGGGGTCATGCAGGACAACATTTGTGTCTAATATATAAACAAGACGCTCATCTTTGCTTTCGAGGAAATTTAAATCCGTATATTTATCGTTCATAGTATTCTAAGATCTGTTTGATATTGAATTCAATTTAGATTGTGATTAAAAAGAATTCAAGAGAAAAAGCAATTCTTTTATTAGCAGCTTTGGGTTACACTATGAAATTATTTTTGGAATGGATGAATTTAGAACACTAAATTAAAATGCGATTTCAATCTAGTGTTCTAAACAGATCAGCATAAAGATTATAGGATAATTCTCAGAAATCCCGAATAGCCATTCATTTTATTTTAAGGAATATTATTTTATGAGTATCATACCAGAGCTATTGGCGCCTGCCGGTGATTTGATGAAATTAAAATACGCATTTGCCTATGGCGCCGATGCGGTTTATGCTGGTGTGCCGCGCTTCTCTTTGCGTGCAAGAGAGAATGATTTTGATAGGGGATCTATTCAAAAAGCAGTGGAAATCAGCCATCAATTAAATAGAAAAATCTATTTGACATTGAACATTTATCCGCATAACCGGAAGATCGAACAGTTTAAAGAGACTTTACAATGGATGGATTCTATAAAGCCCGATGCGATAATTGTCTCCGATCCTGGTATTATCCTGATGAGTCAGAAATATTGTCCATCCATCCCTCTGCATCTATCAACGCAGGCAAATACCGTTAATTGGGTGTCAGTTAAATTCTGGTATCAACAAGGATTAAAAAGAATCATCTTATCCAGAGAACTTTCGATCAATGAAATATCCGAAATAAGGCAACGGGTTCCAGAAATAGAACTTGAAACATTTGTACATGGGGCGATTTGTGTATCCTATTCCGGGAGATGTCTGTTATCGAATTATTTTACTCATCGTGATTCGAATCAGGGAACCTGTACAAATAGCTGTCGCTGGGATTACAAGATATACGGTGAAGACGATTTCTCCACCACGGAGACATATCAACGGATAGATGGTAACTATTTTCTGGAGGAGAAAGAAAGGCCGGGACAATTATTACCGATTGATGAGGATGAAAACGGTACTTATATCATGAATTCCCGGGATCTATGTGCGATTCGAATATTAAACCGACTGCGGGATGCCGGTATTGACAGTTTTAAAATTGAAGGCAGGAATAAGTCAGTCTATTACGTCAGTGTCATCACCCGTGCCTACCGCCGGGCAATGAATGATTTAAAAGATGGCGGAGCTTTTGATAAAAATTTGGAACTGGAAATGTTTACTGTGGCTAATCGCGGATATATAACCGGTTTTCTGGAAAAAAATCCTCGCCACCTGGGAGAAAATTTTGAGCATAGTCATTCGGCCAATCAGACCCATCAGTTTTCAGGCATTGTGAGACAAGTGGACAGGAATAAAGGTACTGCCCTGATTTCAGTTCGAAACCGGATTTCCCGTGGGGATCAAGTTGAAGCAATTTTTCCTTCAGACTCGGTACTTTTTGTAATCAATGAAATATTTACGGTTGATGGAAAATCTGTGCAGGAAGCCCATGGAGGTGGGGATGATGTTTTTATCAATGTACCGGAACAAATTGATGAGAACGCCCTGATTCGTAAATCTATATTCTCCACGCCACTTTACCGCACATTCTAATTATCGTTGGTGTAAAAAAACAAAGTTTTTGGCTATAATAGCATAGGCCACACCGACCCTAGCGCTCACCCTTGTGTAAGTGACGACTTCAGGCCGTTCAAATTATAACATATAAAAAGCGTTTACCACAAAGGAGATCCTTCGACCTCTCGGTCTCAGGACAGGCTCCGATCACGAAGGAGAAATAATTATAAATTATGAATTATAAATTGGGAATTGGTAAATATATATTTAACCACGAAGAACGCGAAGATCACGAAGTTTTTATATATAAAATATTTATGATCAAAATTATTTTAAATTAAATTTATTCTCAGTCTTTATTTTTATTGCATTTTTTTAGTTCATTTTTCTTTTGTCATTTTTCATCGTTTATAATTCTTCTTGTGCTTCGTGCGCTTCGTGGTTAATATTTAGATCAACACAGTATGTGACTCCAAAAAGCGCTGCGGATTTAACAGATTTTTATATTTTTTTGTCAAAAGATAAATAATCATTTACTTCCGCTTAAATATACCGATAATAGTAAAAGAACATCATAATAAGTACAAATATCCAA
Organism: uncultured Calditrichota bacterium; assembly: GCA_964489835.1. Taxonomy (GTDB): domain Bacteria; phylum Calditrichota; class Calditrichia; order JAJRVZ01; family JAJRVZ01; genus CAZBBC01. The sequence continues at coordinate 50,332 of CAZBBC010000013.1, read as the reverse complement.
AGACTTTTATATAATCATTAATATGAATGAAATACAGAAAGCGTAGAGTTAATTTATGAAATCCTGTATTGGAGATCTTCGTGAAAGATGAAAATAAGACAAAGGTTCAGTTAATCAACGAATTGGAAAAAATACGTACACGACTTAAACAAGTAGAAAAAGGCGATGCCACAACATCAGTAACCAATCTTACCGAAGACAGGGATCAAATTCTACGGATGATCGTAGATAATGTTTCTGATCTGATCGCTATCCTGGACTTGAACGGAAAGCGGCTATTCAATAGTAATTCTTATAAAAGAATTCTTGGGGATCCCGATAAATTGAAAGGAACGGACTCGTTCAAGGAAATACATCCGGAAGATCGGGAAAAAATTGAAAAGATTTTCCGGGATACTATTAGCACCGGTATTGGGAAGCGATCGGCCTACCGATGGCTCTTGAAAGACGGCAGCGTTCGTTATATTGAATCACAAGGCAATGTGATACGTAACGCAAAAGGTGAAGTCGAAAACGTGATCGTTGTTTCCCGTGATATCACCGACCGGGAAGAAATTGAGCTGGCCTTACATGATTCGGAAGAAAGACTGAAATCCATATTAAAGGCAATACCCGATATTATTTATCGGCTTAATCCGGAAGGTAATATCACTTTTATCAGTGAAGCAATAATACAATACGGTTATAGTCCCGAAGAATTATTGGGGAAGAGTATTCTTGATCTGGTACATCCGGACGATAAAGAAAAAGCTCTGTATCGCATTAATGAGAGACGGACAGGGGAAAGACGAACGAAATCTTTTGAAATACGTTTTTTAACAAAAAAAGGGAGAACTATATTTTTAGAAAATCGGTCAGAATCAGTGCCTATGGAATCTATATTTCTTCTTGAGGCTGAAGGACTCTATTCAACCGCAAAACCTGTCTCAAGCAGTTTTATGGGAACTCAGGGTATCGCAAGGGATATTACGGATCGAAAAAAAACCGAGGAAGAAATTACGGTTCTTGCCCAGGCATTAAAATGCATTGCTGAATGTGTTAGTGTAACTGATCTTAAGGATAATATTATTTTTGTAAATGATGCATTCCTGGAAACCTATGGATACGAAAAGAATGAATTAATCGGGAAGCCAATTTCAATTGTTAGACGTAATAAAGATTCAAGTAAATCATATAATGAAATTCTTCCTGAATCTTTAAACGGCGGATGGAAAGGAGAAATAATTAACAGGAGAAAGGATGGTAGTGAATTTCCAATCCATCTTTCAACTTCTGTCCTTTATGATCACGGCGGTTATCCTATGGCACTGATAGGTGTGGCCACTGATATATCAGAGCGAAAACGTCTTGAGACACAGTTACAACAGTCTCAAAAACTGGAAGCGATTGGCAAACTGGCCGGTGGGGTGGCCCATGATTTTAATAATCTGCTGACTGTTATCCAGGGGTATAGCGAATTGATCCTTGCCAAAATAAACGCCAGTGATCCTATTGCGGCCCAGATCAGGCAAATCAATGAAGCTTCTGAACGGGCAGAATCTCTGACCAAGCAGCTATTAGCATTTAGTCGAAAGCAGATTCTACAACCTAGGGTGATCGATTTAAATCGATTGATTTTGGGTATGAAGGATATGTTACAACGCCTGATAGGGGCTGACATAAAATTTGATATCAACCTCAGTAATGATCTTGGTAAAATTAAAGCTGACCCGGGACAGTTCGAACAGGTAATTATGAATCTTGCCGTAAATTCACGTGATGCCATGGCGCAGGGCGGAATTTTAAAAATTGAGTCAAGAAATACAACGCTTGATAAAAATTTTAATCAAAATTTTCCGGAAGCAGAGATCGGGAGCTATGTCCAGCTAAAAATAAGTGATACTGGTTTTGGTATGGACAAAGAAACACAAGCGCATATTTTTGAGCCATTTTATACAACAAAAGAAAAAGGAAAAGGAACCGGGCTCGGTCTGGCTACCGTTTATGGTATCATTAAACAAAGTGGTGGATATATTTATGTAGATAGTGAATTGAATAACGGGACCACATTCAATATATATTTTCCGAGAGTTGATGAACCTCTTGATTCAGAGGATAAACCAAAGTTACATGATATATTGCTGACAGGTACTGAAACAATTTTAGTCGTTGAAGATCAGGATGAAGTACGCCATTTAATCCGGGAAACTCTAAAATTATATGGCTATGAAATTTTAGATGCCCCACATGGGGGAAGTGCTTTACTTATTTGTGAGCAATATCCGGGGAATATTGATCTGATTATTTCTGATATAGTCATGCCACAGATGAATGGCCAGGAACTGGTTGAAAGGTTATTGCCATTGCAACCACAAATGAAAGTTATATTTATCTCCGGTTATTCAGAAGATGTTTTCACCAATCGAAGTACATTTGATCCCGGAAAAGTTTTTATACAAAAGCCTTTCACACCAATGGAATTATTAAGAAAAGTGCGGGAAACATTGGATTAAAAATAATTTCAATCATCTGTTTTACATCCGGGGAACTGATCGGATCTTTGGAAACAATGATGCCTCCCTGCGATTTAATCTCCTTCCTATCAGGCTTCCTACTCCCACCAATAGCGGTCCAAACATCAAGATTACCCTATGGTAATATAGTCGAAGATTAGACGGGTTATTTGCTGCTTTTTCTCAACCTATGTAATTATTAAAGCCAGGCTTCGCCTCTATTTTAAAAGCAATAAATGCAGATGCGTACGTCCCTGAAAATTGAATCGGGAAATCGAGTCGAAGACGACAGGAATGGAAAAATTCTTTCAATCATTCTGCTATTGAATAATTGTTGAATTTTAAGATAAATTATGAGGAATTTTTATTAAATTAAAGGGATAGCTGTTTTTCAAACACCTCATCGTCTTATTTTGTGATAAAGCGAGCAAATTTACAGATAGATGTTGTGTTTATGGTCACATCTGTAACTTTTATATATTGCAACTTATAGATATCTGTCATGATGTCAGACTAATAAAACAGCAAAATTATAATAAACATTGTTTATCTTATTATTAATATTAGAGTTATAGTTACACCTTTCGCTTTGGCACTGCGTTTGCTTAACTTCCTTCTTTAAGGAAACTAGGAGAAAAGAATGACACATGTATCCGATATTGATGAAATAAATTTAACGGAAGTATTACCGATCATGCCTCTGAGGAATACGGTTGTTTTTCCACATCAGGTAATCCCCTTAGCGGTCGGAAGAGAGAAGTCTTTAAATTTATTAAAATATATTGATGAAGAAAGTAAGGTTATCGGTCTGGTTTCTCAGAAAGATGGAAATATTGAAGAACCCAAAGCCAAAGATCTGTACGACTGGGGTACAGCAGCCATGATCCTGAAGAAATTCAAGATGCCAGATGGTAGTGAACAGCTGATAGTCCAGGGAATCTATCGTTTTAAAGTTTTAAAATATAATCAATTAGATCCGCATTTTGAAGCTACAGTCCTACCTGCCCAGGAATCGGTAACGCGAACCGTAGAAGTAGAAGCATTAATGAACAATCTGAAGATGCTTTTTCAGAAGATTGTTGATTTATCTCCCTATTTAACCGGGGAGCATCGGGTAATGGTCTTAAATACGGATGATCCGGGAAAACTAAGCGATGTTATTGCCTCTCAGGTAAACTTTCCCGTGAACGAGAAACAACAGACCCTCGAGATTACCGATGTTCAACTCCGCCTGGAAAAGGTCCATTATCTCTTAAATAAAGAGCTTCAGGTACTGGAATTGGGATCCAAAATTCAAAGTGAAGTCCAGGGCGAATTAAATAAAACTCAAAGGCACTATTATCTCCGCGAACAACTCAAGGCTATAAAAAAAGAGTTAGGGGAATATGAAGATGAGGGCACTGAGATCGAGGATTTGAGAGAAAAACTGATCGAGGCAAAAATGCCGCCGGAGGTTCACAAAGTGGCAGAAAAAGAATTAAACCGGTTGGCGCGAATGTCACCGATGGCCAGCGAATATACGGTATCGCGTACTTATCTGGATTGGCTTATTGAAATGCCATGGAGTAAAAAGACCCTTGACAGATTGGATGTCAAAAAGGCGGAAACAATTTTGGATGAAGATCATTATGGTCTGGAAAAGGTAAAAAAACGTATTCTTGAATATTTAGCTATACGGCAGTTAAAATCTGATATGAAAGGACCGATCCTTTGTTTTGTCGGCCCTCCCGGGGTAGGTAAAACCAGTTTGGGTAGATCGATCGCGCGTGCACTGGGGAGAAAATTTTCTCGCATGTCTTTGGGTGGCGTTCGCGACGAAGCAGAAATCAGGGGACATCGCAGGACTTATGTTGGTGCGCTCCCTGGTCGGATCATTCAGGAGATCAAAAAATTAAACTCCCGCAATCCACTGATCATGCTTGATGAAATCGATAAACTGGGTATGGATTTTCGTGGAGACCCTTCATCTGCTCTTCTGGAGGTACTTGATCCGGAACAAAACTTCTCATTTACTGACCACTATCTGGAAGTGCCCTTTGATTTGTCCAAGGTAATGTTCATTGCCACCGCGAATATTCCGGATCCGATTCCGCCGGCACTCAAAGACAGAATGGAAATCATAGAAATCAATGGCTACACCGAAGAAGAAAAATTGCAAATTGCCGAACGTTATCTGGTTCCAAAGCAGTTAGATGCGCATGGAATAACCACTAATCAGATAAACTTTTCCCATAAGGCATTACAAGAAGTTATTCAACATTATACACGTGAAGCCGGGGTACGTAATTTAGAAAGAGAAATCGCGTCTATCGTGCGTGGTGTCGCAAAAAATATTGTAGAGAAAAAAATTAAATCACGCAAAATAACAACCAACCTTGTATACAAATATCTTGGTCCGAAAAGATTTTTTTCAGAAGTTGCCGAGAGAACTTCAAGACCGGGAGTTGCTACCGGTTTGGCCTGGACGCCTGTAGGAGGCGATATACTTTTTATCGAAGCCTCTAAAATGCCTGGTAAGGGAGAATTAAATCTTACCGGAAAATTAGGTGAGGTAATGAAAGAATCGGCAGCAGCCGCAAGAAGTTATCTTCGGGCCAATAGTGAGAAATTTAAAATAGACCAGGATTTCTATAAAAAATACGATGTGCATATTCATGTTCCTGCCGGAGCCGTACCGAAAGATGGTCCATCTGCCGGAATAACTATATTTACAGCACTATATTCTCTTTTTACAGATAAATGTGTGAAAGATAATCTGGCAATGACCGGAGAAATTACACTTAGAGGCATGGTGCTACCTGTCGGTGGTATTAAAGAAAAAGTTCTTGCGGCCAAACGGGCGGGTATTGAAACGGTTATTATGCCTGAAAAAAATCGTAAAGACCTGGAAGAAATTCCGAAGAAGAATATAAAAGATATCGAATTTCATTTTGTAAATGATATCGATGATGTCATTCATATGGCCATTAAGAATTAAAAATCTTCGTTTTACTATAACACGGTATAGACAGGTGAATTATTTGAATTTTCGTAAGAATAATATAGTCAATTCTATTGAACTCTGCTGGCTGTTAGGCGTACATGAAAGAGTATGGTGCTTTATTTAAAAGTGATCTGAAATATGCACAAAGAAAGAATTTGTACTAATTAAATATTCAGATCTTGCACCTCGCGCTTTACTCTTAAAATTAGTGTATGATAGAGCAAGAAGGGAGTCATATAAATGAAGCGAATAATTATAGGTATAATTTTTATTCAATCCTTATTAATTACCATGGTATGGGCACAGGATCATGATAAAACGTTGGTGGATGATTATTACAATAAGCCGAAAAAAGAAGCCGGTTTTGTGTTTGCTATGGCAGAAACCGGCACAGGTTTCGGTGCTTTTGCAGTCTGGCCTTTCAGTCAGCTATATCACGCCGGTGTGACTTTTGATGCGTTTTTTATAAGGGATTCACGTCAATTTGAATATGTCGATTATTATGGAAATTTTTACTCAATCAATGATGTAAATAATGTGTATCTATTTGATCTGATGTTCATCTTGAAGCGGAGATTTTTTGCAGAAGATATGGATGACAGTTTCCGACCTTTTCTTAGTGCCGGATTTGGACCCATTTTCGGTATGAATTTTCCTGAAGTCGATGACCTGGAAAATCAGTATCGCTGGACAGCGGGTGGATTCATCGGAGGTGGGGTGGATATTTCAGTAGATGTCAAATATCTCGTTAGTATCAAAGCACAATACAGATTTATGCCATTCTCGAAGATACTAGGAGAAACCAGTGATCATTCCATGTTCGAACTTCGTTTTGAATTAGGGCGGAGATTCTGATTAAATGGATACAAATATTATCTTTATTGTCTTGAATAGTGCTGTTAAATCACGAATTGTGTGCGATCTTGCCGAAAAATGCTATCTTGATAATCAACGAATTGTCATTTATGCAGAAAATGAGAATGCGTGTAAAAATATTGATACGCTTCTATGGACATGGAAACAACAAAGTTTCATTCCCCATATGTTCCTTGATTCATTGTCGGAACCTCATCAGGAACCTGTGATCATTACATCCATTATTGAAGCAATTGCCGATTATAGTACTTTACTATTAGTAGATCCTCTGCCGCTGGCAGTCGTTTCTCAATTTCCTACAGTTATTGACTTTGCTGAAAAATATGAGGCGCAGGCTTTGGAATCGAGTAGAGAACGTTATAAAATATACCGCGATCAAAATTTTAAAATTGAGACGATGCCGCCCGGAGAATTCCTTCATACAACCTATTCATAACCTTGCCGATGAGATAAAATCAACAGGAATGATAATTGCATCATTATTCATCTGGCAGTGACCAATCATTTTGATCTTTAATGCTTGAATGATAAATTAGTCGGAGACATGAGTGTCCGGTTAAAAAAATATTTCAATCAAGTTTCTATTATTATTATTTAATCTTTACACCATTTGACATTCCGGTGATTATTGCTATGAATTATTTAGGTTAGTTTAACCTGAATTATTCACCACCACGCCAGTAGGCGGGCAGGCAGAGGACACTGAGTAATTATAAAATAATAAAAAAAAATATTTACATAAAATTTAACATCGGTTGCATATTATTGAGGCAAAAGAATCAAATCGTATCTAACTTTAATAGAAACATTAAAATACCTCTGTGGTCTCTGTGGTTTATGAATATATCAGGTTTAAGTAAAAAAAAAAGAAAAAATGGTATACTTTATTAATGACAGATAAGATTTTATCTTTTTTAAATGAAGAGCAGATAGAGGCGGTTCAAAAACCCCTCCTTCCCGTATTGGTTATTGCCGGGCCGGGCACTGGAAAAACACGTCTGCTTACTTCCAGGATTGCCTGGTTAATAGAAGAGCATCAGATCCCTCCTGAAAAAATTCTTGCCGTAACCTTTACAAATAAAGCAGCCTTGGAGATGAAATCCCGTCTGCAGGATCTTATAGGACAAAAAGGAAAAGATGTTCTTACGAGTACCTTCCATTCATTTGCCCTTAGTCTGATCCGCAAATATTATTCGCGCCTGCAATTGGACCAGTTTTTTTCGGTTTGTGATCAGGATTATCAACAGCGACTACTGATAAATTTATGTGCACCTTATATCAAAGAAAATCTGGAACTCAAAGTAAAAGGAATTCTTCTGTCAATCTCGAACTATATCATCAGAGGAAAATCATTATCTTCTTTTGCCGGTGATAGATTTGATGAATATCAACATCATTTAAAAAAGCACAGTTTGATTGATTTTGATCAGATTGTTCGTTACTGCCAGGTCTTACTGACGGAAAATGATGATGTTTGTGAAGAATATCGACACCTGTATCCAGCTATTCTTGTGGATGAATTTCAGGATACGGATCCGGTACAATATGATATTATAAAAATGCTTGCTCAGAAAAATAAAAATATATTTGTGGTTGCGGATGATGATCAGTCTATTTACACCTGGCGTGGTGCAAACCCTGAGAATATAAAGAAATATATGACTGACTTTTCAATAACTGATCCGGTATTTTTACAGATTAATTATCGTAATGGCGATAAAATATTGACAAATGCCCATAGAATAATCCGACATACAGATAGAATTGAACCCGCTAAAAAATTGAAAGTTGACAAAGCGAAATCAAATGATATCAATCTAAATTTTTTTTATAATGAAGTAGATGAAGTTAATTTTATTCTGAGTAAAATTCATGAATGGATCGAAGAGGGTATTCCCTATGGGGAAATAGCCATTATTTATCCATTCCACAAAATCGGTCAATCGCTCGAACATTTTATTATTAAGAAAGAGATACCGTATCAGATGGCCACCGGTAAAAGTATCCTCGAGAATCCTTTAATTGGTCGTATGGTTCTTTATCTAAATCTCATTCGTGATCCTGATGATTCGATTGGACTTGAAGAATTAGCGCGGGTGGAACTTGGGGAATCATTGTTTGGGCTTATTAAACATTTGTCCCAGCAGCAAAAGGCAACTTTTCGACAAATATTATATAAATTTTATAAAGAAAAAGAAGGGAATCTTCCATATGATTCTCTGCTTAAAATTCGTAATTTTATCGCCCATATTGCCAATCTTGTAAATCTCAAAGGTTTTTTTACCTTCCACCAGATTGTAAATGAAATTTTTATGGAAACTGACCCCCAGGACCAATCCTTTTTATTTCAATACCGAAAAGTACTGGATAACTTTACAACCATCCAACATATTCCCGGATTACATTTATTGAATGATTTGGATAAGAACCTCTTTGTTTACCACTCTGACAGAAGAATATCATTTTTGGCATCGCGTTTACTCGGCAGTATCCTGAGTAGAAAGACACAAATAATTGAGGCTGCTGCGGAAGATGATTTGGATGCTGAGAATGATCTTTTACTAGAATTAGAGCCTTCTCCGTTAAAGATAAGCAGTGACCAAAAAGTGCCGGTTTATATGATTAAGAATGAAAAAAGAGAGGGTAGTCTCAGTTGTCTTTTTAAATTTTGCCAATGGCTTACTTCAAAACAAGACAATGATCCTTTCCAGGATTATGTCGTCCTTGATCTTGAAACAACAGATAAAGATAAAGACTCTTGTGGTATTGTGGAAATAGCTGCCGTGCGTGTAAAGAATAATAAGATAACCGCTGAATTAAACTCACTGATTAATCCGCAGATGCCAATCTCGAAAGGTGCCCAAAATATTCACCATATTTCAGATAAAGATGTAAAAAATGCACCAACGATAGAGCAATTCTGGCCGGAATTCATTGATTTTATCGATAATACAATCATGATTGCCCATAATGGGTATAATTTCGATTTCCCCATTCTGGATAGGTATTCAAAGAAAATTTCAGGAAAGAAATTGCCCAATATCAGAATTGATACGCTTGTTATTGCCCGGAATCTATTTCCTTTGGAATCAAATTCAATTGATTCACTTATTCAGCGATTTGAATTAAAGGCAGATAAAAGACATCGGGCGTTAGATGATGTTCTTGTACTTGTTGAGATTATGCAAAAGCTTCAATCCATCCGCCTTGAAATTAGCCGGCTTACATCTCTTGAAATGTTTCTTGATCTCGTATCGTTAGGTAATTTTATAGAAAATAAGATTTCAGGGGATGAAGATCGTTTGTTCTTTTTCGCCGGAGGTAGAAAATTACAGTCAGCTTATTCGAAGATCAGAACAGATTATGCTGAAACCTTTGGTGAAAATGAAGTAAAATTGCGGGAGAGAATTCATGAAAGACTTTATCAGTTAAATCCCCGTTTGATTACTTATAAGAATAATGAGCATTTACTAAATAAAATAAAGCAGTTGGCTGCACAGTATGAGAAAGTGGATTTTGATGAAGCGATCGCAAATTTTTTAAGTTATCTTTCTTTAAACAGCAGCCAGGATCAGCTGGAAAATATTAACGCGATTTCACTCCTTACCTATCATTCGGCAAAAGGTCTGGAGTTCGACAAAGTGATTCTTATGGGAATGGAAAATAAGAACATGCCCGGTTTTCATGCTTTGAGAAATGATACGGATGATGATCGCCCAATATCAAAGAAGCTGGAAGAACAAAGAAGACTATTTTATGTTGGGATGACTAGAGCAAAATCCGAATTGGTACTCACGGCAGTAAAGAATCGGGGAGGATGGGAGCATGAATCTTCACCATTCTTAAAAGATCTCAAAGTATCACATACTACGGTAAAAATGTGAATACAGCATCAGATCATCTCATCTAAAAAATTGAATAATACTGATTTTGTCTATTTACGGCGTTTGAATGACATCGCTAGTATTAAATACCATGGAAGGCGGAAATATAATGAATGTATTACCTTTAAAGAAGTGGAATATTCTGAATAGTGATACGAATTTACCTATTAATGATATTCTTCTGAGAAACAGAGGATTAACACCGGAACATCTCGAAGATTTCAGACTCTCTGAACGCCTTCATGATCCGTTTTTATTAAAAGATATGGATCGGGCGGTGGAGCGCATTCTCAAGGCGATAAAAAACCGGGAAAAAATTACAATTTTTGGAGATTACGATGTCGACGGTGTTGTTTCCACTACATTGATGATGAAATTATTTCAAAAATTAAATATTCCGGTGAATTTCATCTTGCCTAACCGTCAAAAGGATGGTTATGGACTTAAAGAAAGCGGTATTGAGAAGGCAAAACAATTCAATACACAATTGCTCATTACTGTTGATAATGGGATAAGCTCCATCGAGGCGGTTGAAGCGGCTAATAGTGCCGGTATTGATGTAATAATATTTGATCATCATATTCAGGAAGGGCCTCTGCCATCAGCTATTGCTGTAGTTAACCCAAACCGTAAAGATTGTAATTATCCATTTAAGGGACTTTGTGGTGCAGGGATTGTTTACAAATTTTTTCATGCGATCGGCGGGTCTCTGTTTAGCGAACAAGATTTTAAAAATTTTATGCTTATGCATCTGGATCTGGTGGCATTGGCAACGATCGCAGATATCGTACCTTTAAAGGATGAGAATTATGCCATTGTAAAGTATGGATTAATAAGTCTGAATCAAACCTTAAGACCGGGTATCGTTGAGCTTAAACGAATCAGCGGGTTAATTGGAAAAGAGATCACACCCATCGCCGTTGGATTCTATCTTGCTCCCCGTATTAATGCGGCCGGAAGATTAAAAGAGGCAGATCTGGCGGTTGAACTACTCCTGAGTGAAACCCGGGAAAAGGCGAGTGAGCTGGCAGGAATTCTTAATTCTTTGAATAATAAACGGCAAAAATTACAGGAAAAATATATTAATGAGGCATTTGATACCATAAAAAACTCGGAGATCAAAGATAATAAAGCAATTATTATATCTGGCGATGAGTGGGAACCGGGGCTTATTGGAATTATCTCCGGACGGCTAAAAGATAAATATAACAAACCGGTCATTGCTTTTACCAAAGATAATGATGGCAACTATGTGGGTTCGGCAAGAAGCACAGATAGATTCCATATTACAGACGCCCTTTCTCAATTCAATCAGTTGTATATAACATACGGCGGACACCAGAAAGCCGCCGGATTGACAATATCTGATAAAAATTTTCCTGAGTTTGTTGAAAAATTTACAGAATATGCGAATTCCGTTCTGGAAGAAGATGATTTAAAACCGGATTTGGTGATAGATTCCGTTATTCTTCCTGAGCACCTTAATGATACGCTGGTACAAATTATTCAAAGTATCGGGCCCTATGGTGAGGAGAATCCTGAACCGGTGCTTTTATTGGAAAATGCCAATATGCGGGAAATATTTTCATTGAGTCAGGGACAGCATTTAAAACTGATCGTTCAGGTTGGATACCGGGATTTCGAGTGTGTCTGGTGGCGCAAGGGTGACTTAAAGAACAATATTACATTCAATAAAAATTTTGATATCGCATTTAAACCATCGATTAATCTCTGGAATGGAAAGAAATCCCTGCAATTGGTTTTAGAGGATATAAAGGAATCGAATCAGTCATAATGTTGAGAAATAAAAAAAACCCGGCAAATTTTTCTGTCGGGTTTTTAGATTGTATATGTTAGATTCTTAGCGGAAGTACTACTTAATCCATTTGTTTACGTAAAAATGTCGGTGTATCAAGTTCATTGGGTACTTCTGGCAAATCATCTTCTTCTAAGTTGTATACATTGGTTTTTTGTGGCTTGCTCACAACTGGAATACGTGGACTTATTTTCTTTTCTTCTCTGTGTTTACGTATAAAGGTTGGTTTATCCAGTTCACCGAAATCCATGGGTTCAAAACTCTTCGGGACAGATTTTGGAGTTTCCATTTGTGTTTTTATTTGTGCCTCTTTATTAAATCCTGTGGCAATCACTGTCACGCGTAGTTCCTCAGAAAGTGCTTCATCCACAACCATACCAAAAATCACATTAACCTTTTCCCCGGCGGCTTCCTGAATTATCGAAGCGGCATCATTGACTTCCCACAGGGTTAAGTTTGATCCACCGGTAATATTTATCAAAACGCCAAGTGCGCCCTTAATATTTACCCCGTCCAGTAAGGGCGATGAAATAGCCTCTTCAGCGGCAGTAGAAGCTCTGCCTTCACCTGTCGATACCCCGGTACCCATGAGCGCGTCCCCCATTCCAAGCATGACGGTTTTGATATCTGCAAAATCCAAATTGATATAGCCATGATTGTTAATAAGATCAGAAATACTGCGTGTCGCTTCCAAAAGGGTGGAATCGATAACCTTAAAAGCTGAAATAGCCGGCGTATTACGATCGACCAGTGAAAAAACCCGGTCATTGGGAATCACGATCAGTGTATCGATACATTTTCGTATTTCTTCGATACCTTTTTCAGCATTTTTAAGCCGGGTAGAGCCTTCAAAACTAAACGGTTTGGTAATGATACCTACGGTTAATGCACCCAAATCTTTTGCTATTTCAGCGATTATTGGGGCCGCCCCGGTACCTGTGCCTCCGCCCATCCCACAAGTCACAAATACCATATCTGCACCGGTGAGACTGTTGATTATTGCCTCTTTATCTTCTTCTGCTGCTCTCAGGCCTATTTCCGGATTTGCGCCTGCTCCCAGGCCTTTGGTCAAATTTTTGCCAATTTGCAGGCGGGATGGCGCACGATTATTTTCAAGATTTTGTGCATCGGTATTTACCGCTATAAATTCTACACCGCTTAAACCAGCTTCGATCATACCGTTTAGAGCATTTCCGCCGGCACCACCGATCCCGACAACTTTAATCTTAGCACTTTGTTCTGCGAGACTGTCAAATTGAATCATCTTAAATCTCCCTTATTCTAAATTAATTATATTGTATGTGACTTTATTTTTCTTTTCTTTATGTAATTAAGTATCTAAAGGATCGGTGTCCCTGATTTAATAAGCTCATCCAGCAATCGGAATCAAAAAGCATCCTCGAAATAATCCTTGATCTGATCGATGAAACGTTTAAAAATACTGCTGCTACTTTTAGATCCCATTGGTGGTTTCTTATTAACGGCATATTTAACCAGCCCAACACTGGTCGCGAATATAGGGCTTTTCACAGTTTCAACCAGCCCGCCGGATACAATGGGGATACCTATTTTTGCGGGTACCCCGATTACCCTTTCTGCCAGTTCCACAGTGCCGGGAAGCAGTGAAGCTCCCCCGGTGAGTACAATCCCGGCAGCCAATGAGTCATATACATCTGATTTTTCAAGTTCACTTAAGGCCATGGTGAACATTTCCTCCATACGAGGCTCAATGATAGCACTGAGTACACTTCTGGCTAACTCGCGTGGCGCCCTCCCATGTATTCCATCGACCAATACATGATCATCTTCAGAGACCATACTTTGCAAGGCACATCCGTGTTTTTTCTTGATTTCTTCTGCTTGATCCATCGGCGTTCTTAAACCGTGAGATAAATCATTGGTCACATTTTCACCCCCCAGCCCTAAAACCGATGTAAAACGGATACTTCCATCAAGAAAAACAGCAACATCTGTGGTACCGCCACCAATATCCATCAGGGCCACTCCTAAATCGAGTTCATCGAGGTCTAATACGGCAAGACTCGAAGCATATGGCTCAAGCACAATTTCCTCAACAGAATAACCGGACTGTTTTACGCAATTAGCGATATTTTGTATCGCAGCAGCAGATGCAGTTACGATATGTACTTCGCATTCAAGACGCGTACCAGCCATACCGATAGGGTCTTTAATGCCATCCTGATCATCGACAATAAATTCTTGAGGAAGAATATGGATAATCTCGCGGTCCATCGGCAATGCAATAGCCTTGGCAGCATCGACAACACGATTAATATCATTTTGAGTTATGATTTTATCTTTTCCACTGACGGCGATGACACCTTTACTATTTATGCTACGAATATGGTCGCCGGCGATACCTGCATAGATATTGTCGATGTGACACCCAGACATCAGCTGTGCTTGTTCAAGGGCCTTCTTAATCGATTGCACTGTCTTTTCTATGTTAATTATTACGCCACGCCTAATACCGTGAGATGGAGAAGTTCCTACACCGGCAATATTTAACGTATTGTATTCATCCAGTCGGGCAACAACAGCAGCTATTTTTGTTGTCCCGATATCAAGCCCCACAAAAACACGTTCATCACTCATTCTAAATTCCTTGCCACATTAATACATTTTTCTTTAGGATTGGGATCAATGCACTTGATTGTATTAAGTTTTTGCCTTTACGATCAGTTGATTCTCAAATCTCAAATCGATATAATCAATTTTTGCCATTTCAACCCAATCGAGATAGTTAGCGATATAATTCTTTAATACAAATAATTCTTTGTAAAATGATTCCTGGCTGATACGGATTTTAGTACCGCCTCTTATCAGATATAACTCAATTGATTTTTTACTAACGATGTTTATTTCTGAAACTAAATTTGACAGCAGTGGATTTTCATCTTCAAGATATCTTACGATTTCCAGGGCCAGATAAACATCCGCGACTTTTGATTGTTTCCCAAGGGTCCCCAGACTTTCCTTAATACCGGATATAATCGGCAAATCCCATAATATGGTATTATCAGGCACCGGTATCAGATATCCCTCACTGTCTATAAGGTTTAAACCCTTTCCGTAAATAAAAGCAACCGGTTCATACTCTTCGACTGTAATATTTAGCATTCTGGGAGGCCGTCGGGTAATGCTAATGCCCTTTATATATTTCAGCGTCATTAATCGGCTGGCCAAAGAATCATTGGCTATCTTTATTTCTTGATCCTCCCTGGTATTAAAACCACAGATATCTAAAATCTGTTTTGTGGAAACCAATCGGTTGCCTCTAATTTGAATATCACTCTTATGATACCTATCGCTGCGCCGGGCATTGATATCGGCAATTTTATTATATGTATAGAAAGCCAAATAAATAAGAATAACAACTATAAAAAACTTACCTGATCCGGACCAGAATTTTTCTTTACGCTTATTTTTTCTATTTCCAGACATATTTAATAAACCCTGATTCTATACACTTTTCAGATTTAATAACAAATCTTCCGCGATCGTCCAGATATCACCGGCCCCCATGACAATGATCATATCCTGCGGTTTCAGTTGATTGAGTAAATAATTCTCGATTGCTTCTTTATCCGGGATATATTGAAAATTATCATATCCCTTTTCCCTGGCATATTCAACAATCATCTCTGCGCTTACACCGGGAATGGGATCCTCCCTGGCCGGATAAATTTTTGCGATAATCACTTCATCCGCCAAAGATAATGCGGCGGTGAATTCTTTATAAAAATCGCGGGTTCTTGAAAAAAGATGCGGTTGAAATACGACAATCGTATGTTTATTCCAACCAAGTTTTGCACTTTCAATAGTGGCGGCAACTTCAGTCGGATGATGGGCATAATCATCAACGACCATGATATCATTAATGGTTCCTTTAATTTCGAATCTTCGATCAACACCCCTGAATTGTTCCAAAGCTTCTTTGATCGTTACAAAAGGTATATTTAAATGGTAACCAAGGATAAAAGCAGCCATTGCGTTTAAAATATTATGTTTCCCTGGTATCTGTATCAAGATGTTTCCTAAATCAGATCCATTATGCTGAATATCGAAAGAACATCCAGATTGAGAGAAATTCAGATTTATCGCCCGGAATTCAGCATCTTCTGTCAATCCATAGGAAATAATTCTCCCGGAAAGATGATCTATGATATCACGGATGCCGGGATCGTCTATACAACAGATGATATATCCGTCTGCTGGAACTTTATTTGCAAAGGCGATGAATGATCGCTTAATGTCAGCTAAATCTTCATAACAATCGAGGTGATCTGCTTCAATGGTAGTTAAAATGGAAACCGACGGGGACAAGGCCAGAAAGCTTCGATCAAATTCATCAGCCTCTGCGATAAAGATATTTCCACCTCCGAGACGTGCATTTGTTTGAAGATTTTTTAATTTTCCTCCGATCACAACGGTAGGATCCAATTTGGCTTTGATGGCCACCTGAGCACAGAGCGCAGTTGTTGTTGTTTTACCATGTGTTCCCGCTACGGCAACACTATATTTACCTTTCATGATCTCTGCCAGCATCTCAGCCCTGCGGATCTGTTTTATATTTAATCGTCCTGCTGCCTGCCGTTCGGGATTATTCTCAGAAATAGCAGAAGAATATACCAGTAAATCCACATCCTTGAGATTCTCTGCCAGATGTCCCTGGTAAATCTGCGCACCTTTCTTGGTCAAATAGTCGGTAATCTCGCTTAATTGCCGGTCAGAACCGGATACCTGATATCCGCTGTCAAGCAATATTTCAGCAATTCCGCTCATTCCAATCCCGCCGATTCCTGTAAAAAATATGCGATTTATTTTTTTAAGAAGACTCATTTTAATTTTTCATAAAAGCAATTTAGTCAGCTCTTCCGAGATCTCCGCCATGGTATCATTCCTATGGAACGCATGTATTTTTGTACCCATATATTTAATTTGATCCGGTGATGCCAACAATGTCAGAATCGCTGTGCTCAAATATTCCGTAAGGTTCGAATTATCTTCAACAAGCAATGCACCGCCGCCATTTACAATGGTTTGGGCATTTTTTAACTGGTGATTGGCCGTTGCATGTGGATAGGGGATCAATATGGCTGGTAATCCGGCAGCGGCCAGTTCAGAAATTGTCATCGCCCCTGCACGGGTGATGGCTAGTTGACTGATTGAGTAAGCATAATCCATCCGATCGATAAAGGGAAGAATGCAAAGACTTATCTCCTTAAAGTTTTTGTACTTTTTCTTATAGTGATCAAAATTTATCTGTCCAGTTTGCCAGATAATCTGTACCTGTCTTAAAATCCTTTTTGATAAGATTTCATCAATAGCCATATTTATATTATGTGATCCCTGACTTCCTCCGAAAACAAGGATGGTTGGTATTTCCTGCCGGAGCCCAAAATACTGTCCGGCTTCTTTGAGGTCTTTCGTTATAATATTCGCTCTAACCGGATTCCCAACCAGCCGATAATTTTTCAAATTTTTGAGATAAGCCATTGATTCTTTATATGCAAGAAAGACACAATCCACATGAGGGGCTAATAGTCTGGTTGTTAATCCTGGATAACTGTTCTGTTCCTGTATAGCAGTGGGTATTTTCATTTTAATTGCCTGACGTAATACTGGTCCGGCAACATAGCCGCCGGTTCCAATAACCACATGTGGTTTTATCTGATTTAATATTTTTTTGCTTTGCATAGAACTAGTCATCAGTTTTAGTGGAAAGATCAGATTGTTCAAATAAAATCCTCGCTTGAATCCACTAATCCAAATATATCTCACCAGGTAACCTGCCTGAGATACTTTTATATTTTCGATACCTTTCCTGGTGCCAATAAACTGGCAATCGGCCCCCCAATGTTTCTTAAAATATTCGGCCATATAAATGGCCGGAAAAACATGACCTCCCGTGCCACCCCCGGCAAATACAATTCTCAGATCGCGCCTCATCGTTTCTGTGTTCCAACCAGTGATTTATAAAATGTTCGTTTATCATCCCTAAATTGTACCAGCCGACTTTCCATATTCGGGTGGAAAGCGTTGCGGGATATATTGATTAGTATTCCCACAGATAAACCAACACCTATCAAAGATGAACCCCCGTAACTCAAAAACGGCATTGGTAAACCTGTAGTTGGTACGAGCATTGTTACAACGGCAACATTTATAAATCCATATAAAACCAGATTCATCGTTAAACCGACAGCCAAAAATTGAGTGAATGCGTTTGATGAACGTTTGGCAATCTTTATACCACGCCACAGTATGATCAAAAAAAGTATCAGAACAACTGATGTGCCGATAAACCCGACTTCCTCTCCTAATATTGCGAATACAAAATCTGTATGTGAATCGGGCAAAAAGTAAAACTTTTGTTTGCTGGCACCAATGCCGCTCCCGATGATACCCCCCTTGCCTAATCCGATTAATGATTGTTTTATCTGATGACCGGATCCCAACGGATTGGATAAATTAGAGAACCAACTCTGGACCCTGGAAATCTGGTACTCACTGCCTAAAACTTTAATCAATAGTGCCGGAAGAAGAAAAGTGAGACCCGCCAGGACATGTTTAAAACGTATATTACTGAGAAAAGCCATAATGGCAATTATCATGCACAACATGACCACCGTACCTAAATCGGGTTGGTAAAGTATTGGCACAAGGACCATCATTAAAATTAGTACATGGGGTAAAAGTCCTTTTTTCCAGCTGCGTAATATTTCCCCTTTGCGTGAAAAGATATCTGCAAAGTATATAATAACCGCTATTTTGGCCATTTCTGCTGGTTGAAAGCTGGCGAAACCCAAATTATACCAACGCCGGGCACCATTCACCACATCACCCCAGATAAATAACCCAAGAAGTAATGCAATAGAAAATATAATACCAATCAAGGGCAGCCCATTTTTCAAATAATTAGAATGCTTTACCCGTGAGAAAATAAAAATGGTAAAAATGCATAGAAATCCCCATAAAATCTGTTTGCGTGAATAATACAGCAATGAACCATATTTTTCCTGGGCGACGACAGCACTGGCACTAAAAACCATAATCAACCCAATGGTAAGTAATACTGTCACTGATCCAACTAGCCAGGGATCATTTTTATGTTTGTTAATTTTCATATTTTTTTTTTAGTGTTCTTACGATTTCTTTAAATTTTTGACCACGATCCTCAAAATCTTTGAACATGTCAAAACTGGAACAGGCAGGGGATAATAATACATTTTCTCCAGGCCTGGCTTGATCTAATGCTAGTTTTATGGCCTCGGCCAAACTATCCGATCTGTATAAAGGAACCAAATCACTCCAGGTAGCTGCCATTTTATCCTTTGCCGCCCCAATCAGAACTACCCCGCGTACATTTTTTGAAATCAAATGATTTAATTTGCTGTAATCGCCTCCTTTGTCTTTTCCACCAGCAATGAGTATGATCGGTGATCGAAAACTGGTCAGGGCTACCTGCAAAGATTCTACGGTTGTTGCCTTTGAGTCATTAATAAAATGAACACCCTTTATCTCTGTTACATATTCTAAACGGTGTTCAACCCCCTCAAATGTTTTTAAGATCTGTATCATCGATAATCTGTTGATGCCGGCAATATCTGCAGCAATGATGGCAGCCATAGCATTCTGATAGTTATGAGAACCGTTCAGTTTTATTTCTTCAGTTCTGATTAACGATTTTCCTTTTAAATATATTGCGTTATTATGGGTGGAGGCCTGCGCGTTGGTTTTGTTCAGTGAGAATGATAATTTTTTTGCCGGACATTTTTGTACGTTTTTACATATCAATTCATCATCCAGGTTATATATTAAAAAATCATTGCGATCCAGATTTTTTAAAATTTGGAATTTTGCCTCAACATATTCACTATAACTCTCATACCAATCGAGGTGATTGGGACTAAGGTTCAAAAGTATAACGATATGTGGGTGAAAAGAATCAATTGTTTCCAATTGAAAACTAGACACTTCCACTGCCGCCCAGTGTGATTCCTCACTTTCTAAAACATAATCAGAAAAAGCTTCTCCAATATTTCCGGCAACGATTGACTGTGTGAATTTTGATCTCAACATCTTTCCTAAAAGCGATGTGGTCGTTGTTTTACCATTCGAACCGGTAATAGCAATAATTGGTGAACGGCAAAACCAGGAGGCCACTTCCAGTTCCGAATACACAGGAATTCCTTTTGAAATTATATTTTCCACGATAGCTGATTTCTTAGGAATACCAGGACTGAGTACAATAAAATCAGCATCGAAAACTTTTTCCGAATGAACATTGAATTCATAGGCAATGTTTTCATTCTTCAGAATTTCAATTTCGGAATGTTTGTTATCCGCCGGTGCATAATCACTTACAAAAACACAGGCTTTCTTTTTTTTCAAAAGTCTGGCGGCCGCAACACCGCTTCGGGCAGCGCCTAATATGGTGATTCTTTTATTTTCAACAGTCATGATCAAAGTTCGTGTTATCTGAAAAATACTACTGTGTTTTAAAGGTCGTGAAACTCAATAAAGCTAATAGGATACCAATGATCCAAAAACGGACCACTACTTTTGACTCATGCCATCCTTGCAGTTCAAAATGATGGTGGATTGGAGCCATTTTGAATATGCGTTTGCCTTTGCCATGTTTTTTTCGTGTGTATTTGAAGTACGTTGTCTGAATTATAACAGAAAGTACTTCAGAGAGAAAAACACCACCGATGATTGCCAACAGGAGCTCTTTTTTAATCAATACGGCAACCGCGCCCAGAGCACTTCCGAGAGCAAGGGAACCGGTATCCCCCATAAAAACCTGTGCCGGGTATGTGTTATACCACAAGAATCCAATACCGGCACCAACTGCAGCCATACAGAAAACGGTCAATTCTTCGCTACCGGGCAGATAAATAATGTTCAGATAGTCACTGAATTTTACGTTACCGGTTACATAGCTCATACCTGCAAATGTCAAAAAGGCAATCGCACTCAAACCGGCAGCTAGTCCGTCAAGACCATCTGTCAAATTAACCGCATTCGAGGTACCGGTGATTATGAAAATGATAAAAAAGATATATATGAATCCAAAGTCTATTTCCAAATTTTTAAAAAACGGTATACTCGTATTAGAATGCAAACCGTCGAAAAATGGATGAAAATAAATAAAACCCCCTATAATTAAACCTACGATAACCTGGCCTAACAATTTGTATCTGCTGATTAATCCGCGTTTCATTTTTTTTACAACTTTAAAGTAATCATCAAAAAAACCGACCAGGCCCATCACGATAGTAGCGAGCAAAATCAGGACGATATAGATATTGAGCGGATCGGCCCATAGCAAAACCCCGGTGAGGATCGAAATGATTATGATCAAACCACCCATGGTCGGTGTGCCCTTCTTCACCTGATGGGTTGAGGGACCATCAGATCTGATTTCTTCCCCAATCTGATGCTTTTTCAATAGAGCAATGATCCGGGGACCAATAAAAAAACTGAACAGAAGGGCGGTTACCGCTGCCAGAGTGGCTTTAACGGTTATATAACGAAAAACATTAAAGCCGAAAAAATATGATTTAAACTGGAATAAAAATTCTGCTAACATTGGGTATCTTGTCCGTTTTATCTATCTTTATTCTTTTATGATTAGGCCGTACATAATTATCCAAATCTGATGATTTGAGAAAGATTTTAATTTTTAACTTTAATTTTATCTTCATATCTTTTTTCTACGTTAGAATCGTCTTATCAAATATATGCGAGAACTTTCTCCATCTGCATGCCACGAGACCCTTTTAAGAGAATGGTGTCTCCGGGTTTTAAATATTTTTTTAATTCTATACCCAGTGCCTCATGTTCAGTAAAAGAGTACACATTTTGGTCACCTTTTTCTCTTAATAAATCAGCTGCTTTATTACTGTACTGTCCAATCGTAAAAATGGCTGCGATCTCATAATCAACGAATCGTAGAAAAAGTTCATGGTGTAAATGATCCGCCTTTTTACCCAGTTCGAGCATATCGCCGATTACGATTATTTTTCTATGGTTTTTTCCTGAAGCGAGATGGCCCAGTGTGTCTAAAGCTGCTGGAAAAGAGTCAGGATTGGCATTATAACTGTCGTTTATAATCAGTATCTGATCGTTCCTTATGATTTGCATCCGTTTATCATAGGCACTGTATCCTTCCAGGGCTTCTTTAATTTCATTTTCCATTAACCCAAAAAATAAACCGACAGTGCTTGCAGCAAGAGCATTTTGTACATTCTGAACACCGGGAACATGCAGGTGAATTCTGGTGGTATTGTTAAGTTCCCATATACCACATCCTTCCTTATCCAACCGAATCAACCGGCCCTTAATCCGCGGATTTTTTTTGTTATGAAGACTGTAACTCCAGATATTTTTAAATCCGATTCGGGTAGCGGTAAGCTTTTTGTCATCATTGTTCAGAAAAATGGTCGGATTCTTCTGGAGCGATTTAAATAGACTGATTTTCTCTTTTGCAACACCGTCGATACCGGAGAAAAATTCGAGGTGACCTCGGCCAATATTTGTAATCAATGCGGCTGTGGGTTTAACCAGAGAACCGAGTAATGCAATTTCACCGGGATGATTGGTTCCAAGTTCGATGATGGATATTTCGTGATCGGAATTCAGACGGAGCAATGTTAGAGGCGTTCCAATATGATTATTTAAATTACCAATCGTTTTATGGACGTTAAATTTTGTCTGAAGGATCCAGGTGATCATTTCTTTCACAGTGGTTTTACCGTTAGTTCCGGTAATAGCAATAACAGGGATATTAAACCGTTTCCTATGCCAGGCTGAAAACTGTTGTAATGATTTCAACGTATCCTTGACCAGGATGACCGGTATATTTAACGGTGATAATTGCTCGAATCTTTTTTTCTCAACGACAGCAGCAACTGCCCCTTTCTTCTCCGCATCACTAACATACCAGTGTCCGTCGTGGGTTTGACCTTTGATTGCCCAAAAGATTTCCCTTGGTTGGAGTGTCCGGGTATTGATCGAGATACCTCGTACGGGGGCCTCGAACATTCGTCCGGATACGGGTAACTGAATCGATGCCTGCGGAATATTTTCCAAATCTCGCAACCTAAGTGAAATCATAAGACAAATTCCCTAATAACCTGACGGTCATCAAAGGGATATTTAATACCCTTTATTTCCTGATAATCTTCATGTCCCTTTCCGGCAACCAGAATCGTGTCTCCCTTTTTTGCCTCCTGTAATGCTATTTGGATGGCCTTTCGTCTGTCTTCCTCTACTTTTACTTTGTTGAGATCGGTAATACCTGCCAGGATATCATTTATAATGGAAGCCGGTGACTCATTCCTGGGATTATCGGTAGTAATAACTACTCTATCGCTAAAATCCTCAGCGATTTTCCCCATCAAAGGTCTCTTTTTCTTATCACGATCACCCCCGCAACCGAAAACAACCCAAAGATGGTTATCGGTTACTTTTGCTAAAACATGCAAAGCCTTTTGCAATGCGTCGGGTGTATGAGAATAATCGACAATAACATTCAGATCCTTGTTAACAGGAACCGGTTCCAATCTTCCCGGTATACTAGAAACATTCTCGATCCCTTGCCTGATGGTTTCCAAATCAAAATTCATTGCTATGCCGGAAGCGATAGCTGCCAGGATATTCTCTACATTAAATTGTCCGATCAACGGAGATTCAATTTTAAAATCACCCTGTGGCGTCTGTACGTCAATCCTGATCCCTGTGGGAGAACTTTCCCAGTTTTTTGCGGTAACCGATGCTGCAGAAGATAAC
This sequence comes from uncultured Calditrichota bacterium, assembly GCA_964489835.1. GTDB lineage: Bacteria > Calditrichota > Calditrichia > JAJRVZ01 > JAJRVZ01 > CAZBBC01. Next base: position 26,461 of record CAZBBC010000013.1, on the reverse strand, counting down.
CCGAAATCAATAACTTCTGCTTCGATTTCATTGATCAATCGTTGACCAAAAACATCATCACGATTAATGATCGCATGTCCGTTGGATTTAAGATGTGAAAACAATAATTTTTTAGCCTGATAATAATCCTCAAAATCCCTGTGAAAGTCGAGATGGTCCTGAGTGAGATTGGTAAAAACAGCGACTTCAAGATTCAAACAATCGAGACGGTGAAGTGACAGACCATGTGACGATGCTTCGAGTATACATCCTCTCTGACCGTCTAAATACATGTTATAAATCATTTTAAATAGGTCAATCGATTCAGGTGTTGTGTTCCAGGCTTTTATTAATTTGCCTCCAATGTTATAATGAATGGTACCAATCAAACCGCTGTTCAAACCAGCTGCATTGAAGACGGATTGGATCAAAAATGATGTTGTCGTTTTGCCATTGGTCCCGGTAACACCGGCAATTCTCATCTTATTGATTTCCGGATTATAAAATTCTGCAGCCAAATGTGCGAGAGCTTGCCGACTGTCCCTTACGATATATTGGGGAATACTGATCGCTTTATTTTCTTTTTCAACAATTGCTGCCACCGTGCCATTTTCCATAGCATTTTTTAGATAGTCATGTCCATCGGTTGAAAATCCCTTTATAGCAACAAAAAGGCACATGTCCTCTGCATCCCGGGAATCATATACAATTTTTTTAATTAATAATTCCTCAACTGTTTGCCGTTTAATCAACAGATTAGTATCGATGAGATTGTTCAAATATTTGGCTTTCATATGATATTCTATGAAGATTCTGAGCAAGTTAACAGCAGGATACTGTTATTAGAAGTCGCTGAACCCGGGGCCGGAAACTGTTTCACCACCATACCCCGCCCGGTAATTTTTACACGAAATTTTGAAAAGTTTATCAACTTTAGCGCTTCGCGGATCGTTTTGTTTTTTAAGTTGGGCACCCGTGTGTCTGTGATGACCGGTTTTCCTAACACTATTTGGACCTCGCCCTTATTTTGATTTTGTGAAAGGACGTGGGTACCATCACCTTCGATCTGCAGAGAAATATCTTTTAGTTGACAGTATTCCTCAACGGCGGTATAATAAAGACCGCGCAGATCGGGAATCCGTAAGTTTTTATTTACGAATTTTTGCTGATATAGTGGGTAATTTTCTTCAGCAGGAGCAAATTTCAACAGGCGCTGCATGATGGCAGAAAATATCGGTGCTGCCACTTCTCCACCATAGTATATTGGTTTTGGTTCATCAAGAAAAATTCCAAGAACAAATTTTGGTGAATCGTAAGGTGCAAAACCGACAAAGGAGGCAAAATAGTGGTTCGGTTTATAGCGGTTGGTTTGCCTGTCATATTTTTGCGCAGTACCGGTTTTTCCACCCATTAATACATAGTCAGTATTAATGTTTTTCCCTGTGCCCCTCTGGACAACTCCCAGCATAAATTCCTTCAATGTTTTGGAAACATCCGCAGAAATAACCTGTCGAATCGGCGTAGATTCTGTTTCGAACTCATTCGATCCATCCGGATTAACCATCTTTTGCACAACATAAGGACGCATCAGATGTCCGCCATTAACTATTGCCGAAAAAGCATTCACCATTTGAATTGATGTAACGCCGACTTCCTGTCCAAAGGAAATAACACCCTTTGATATACCGGAAAATTTGTTTGGTTTTGCTAAGATCCCGCTTGCTTCGCCCAGGAGGTCAATCCCGGTTTGTGAATCAAAACCAAAATTTCTTAAATACCGATAGAATGTACGATCGGGAATATCAGCAGAGAGCTTAACCATCCCAATATTTGATGATTTTTCAATAACTTTTCTGAAAGTCAGCCAACCATGTTTTTTTGAGTCATGAACCGTATGAGTATAATATTTAAACGATCCGTTTTCACAAAAAACGATATCGCTGGGTTTTTTGAAATTTTCCTGAAGTAAAGCTGCCGCCGGGAAAACCTTGAATGTTGAACCAGGTTCAAAAATATCTGCAATGACTCTGTTTTTTCTTTGATCGGTGGTTGATAATTGGGGTCTATTTAAGTCGAATCCAGGATTACTTGATAGTGCAAGGATCTCACCCGTATTCGGATCCATCAGAACTGCCATGCCGTATTTTGCATGATATTTTTGTACGCCGCGTTCTAATTCATCTTCAACAATTGTCTGAAAATTTTTTTCGATGGTTAAGAAAATATCGAAACCAGCTTCGGGTAAAACCTGAGGGAAATCTACATTGTAACCAAAACGGCGCCGGGCATCAGCCAGCAGGAATGTCCATCCCGGCTGGCCACGCAGTTTTTCTTCATATTGCAATTCCAGACCTGATATTCCCCGATCATCGATATTGGTAAACCCCAGTAATTGACTGGCATATTTTCCGTAAGGATAAAAACGACGAAATCCCTTGATTTTTACAAATCCGGGATCTTCAATGGTGTTGAGTTGCTGAAAATAGGATTCCGGGACTTTACGTTCCAGAAATACAAAATCACGACTCCGCTTCATCTTGCGTAAATAATATTCAGAAGATTTTTTAAAGAGAGAGGAAAGACGTTTTGCTATCGCAGTCTTATTTTTTACTCTTTGTAAATCAACACCCAAATCGTAATGGATTAAATTTGTGGCCAGCTGTTCGCCGTTACGATCAAAAATTGTACCCCGGCGCGCTGGAAGAATTATCTTTTTTGCAGACTGTATCTGACTTTGCTTGACATAATAATCATGCTTAATTACCTGAATAGTGAATAACCGTACTTCAAGAATGATCCAAAGAATAATCAGACCGATGACTATAATGTATATCCTGCTAAACTGAATATTATTGCTGGTTCCTGATGTCAACTCAATTTACTCCTGCCAGTTTCAATCTTTCCTTTTGTTCTTCCAGCTGCAGATCTTTTTGAGGATTAAATGATTGAATGACTATTTTTTCCCTTTTTTGTTCCGGTGCGACCAGTCCGAATTTTTCGTAAGCCAGTTTTTCAATACGATTAATATTGGTAAGTTGATCGATATGGACTTGCAAGGTTGTATTCCCGTTGATCAATTGATTTCGTTTCAGCTCCAGACTACGGATTTCTCGCGCTAAAATATCGATATGAATCGCCTGGTATTGATAAATACCGATAAATATTACAACGGCGAGGATCCTGAGATAGGATTTAAAAGGCCAGAGAAGTATTTTTACTATCGATTTTTTTGAGGTATTATTTACAGTCATAATTTTTCTCCTGCCCGTAAACGGGCACTTCTGGCACGCGGATTTATTTCTATCTCATCTACAGATGCTTTTACGGCTCTGGTTGTTACCGATTTCAATTCCGGTATCCTTCCGCAATTGCATTGAGGAAACTCCGGGGGACAAATGCAGGGCTTTGATTTTTCCCGGATAAAGTTTTTTACGATCCGGTCTTCAAGAGAGTGATAGGAAATTATCACACATCTTCCTCCAGGATTTAAATAAGCAACCATTTTTTTTAATAATTTTTCCAGGCTCTCTAATTCCCGGTTTACAGCAATTCTCAGTGCCTGAAATATCCGGGCATATGATTTTATCGCAAAACGAGCCGGAACCACCTGGTCAATAATACGCCGCAACTGGTTGGAACTGTTGATCGGATGAATTTTGCGGTTAATAATGATCTGTTTTGCGATCTGTCGAGATTTACGTTCCTCGCCATATGAATAGAATATCGATTTCAATTCATCTTCTTCCAATGTGTTTAACAAATCTGCCGCTGTATGTGGATAATCCTGATCCATTCTCATGTCAAGTGGTGTATCATGCCGATAAGAAAAACCACGATTATCTGTATCGATCTGGTGCGATGAAAGGCCCAGATCTAACAGGATGCCGTCTATTGTATCAATTTTTAAATCCATAAGAACAGCATCAAAATCCGAAAAATTATTATGGTGATAACTGATATTGGTATATTCCTTCAATCGGTTTTCTGAAAAGCGAAGGGCTTCGATATCCTGATCTAACCCAATATACCGGGAATCCGCATCTAAAACGTTAAGGATACTCTCTGCATGCCCACCCCCTCCAATTGTTCCATCTAAGTAAATCCCCTTTGGATTAGTAATGAGATATGATAAAACCTCCGTGAGGAGAACGGGTAGATGATAAGATCGAATATGGTCACCCATTGCTGTTAAAAATCGCACCAAAGTTAATTTCCTGGGCCAGCGATTCCAGTGAAGGATTATTTTCCTTAATGTAACGCTCGAAGACAGCTGAACTCCATAATTCCCATTTATTAAGTGACCCTATTAAAAGAATATCCTTTTCGATCATTGCCATTTCCAGGATGTAATCGGGAAGAAGTACCCGACCCTGGTTATCCATTACCGTTTTATAGGCAGGTCCTACGAACATCCGGATGAAATCGCGTACCTTTACATTAAAGCTGTCAAGGGTGTTTAACTTATGGGTAAGGCGTTTCCATTCATCATTGGGGAATACATAGACGCACCCTTCAAATCCACGGGTAAAAACCAGTGAACCCTCAGATTCGGGTGGTAGCATTTTTCGAATACCGGAAGGGATACTGATGCGTTTTTTCGCGTCCAGTGTAAATCGATATTCGCCGGAAAAATCATTAACTGGCATAATTAGGGATTTTGCTCCACGTTAAGGGATTATTTCCCACAATTCTACAAGATTTTTACTCTCAATGCAAGAGAATTTGTATTTTTTTTTGCAGGATAATGATGCGGCTTAATTCATATATCACAAATATTTAGTGAAGTTAAAACATTAGATCGAGGGAAGGGGGTATGGATCTGAAAATTTTGGAGTAAAAAATTATTGTATTACTGATCCGGGTATCGTTGGCTAACGGCCTTGATCTGGTCATATACTTCGAAAAAAGAATCTACGATTTCAGGATCAAAGTGTTTTCCTTTGTCATCCTTTATTTTTTGTAAGACGTCCTCTTCTGTCCAGGCTTCTTTATAGACGCGGTTGGAACTTAAGGCATCAAACACATCGGCCAGGGCGACAATACGACCCCAGATAGGGATTTCTTCTTCCTTTTTTCCACGCGCTTTGCCGCTTTTCTTATCAATACATTTTGGATAAACGTCTCCTGTTTTTTCATCAATCCAACCCGGGTATCCTTTACCATCCCAACGTTCATGGTGGGTAAGGGCCACTTCGGCGGCAATTGTATCGAAATTTGAGCGTGCTCCACTGAACAAACAGGCACCGGCCTGGGCATGCATTTTCATAATTTCATATTCTTCATCAGTGAATTTTCCCGGTTTTTTAAGGATGGTGTCAGAAATGGCTACCTTTCCGACATCATGAAGCATTGCCGCCATACGAAACGCATCACGTTGTTTATCAGTTTCCTCTTTAGCGATCCCTTTAGTATGCGCCCAATGCTCATAGATCTCAAGAGCGTAAGCGGCCACCCGATTGACATGAGCACCGGTTTCTTTCGGATCTCTTAGCTCTGCCATGCTGATCATCCGCATAATGGTTGTCCGGGTCAATTGTGCCCGTTCGATCGCGACTGCGGCATACATGGCAAATGGTTTAATATAAGACTCATCTTCATCACTGAAAGGTATTATTTTGCCATTTTTTTCCTGTGCATTGATTAATTGCAGCACCCCGATGATATCACCACGATTATTTTTTAGGGGGACAGTGAGCATCGAATGGGTCTCATAACCAGCCAACTTATCATAACTACTGTTATGCGAATAGGGCATTTTCTTGGAGATCATGTAAGCATCCGGGAGGTTTAATACTTTACCTTCACTGGCAACAAATCCGGCAATAGATTTTTTTGTTATCGGCATACTGAATGTTGTATAAATAAGCTTTTTACCCGGTCCTAATTTTTTCCGTAAGGTTTCATTCTGAGCATAGCTGAATTTAAGTTCTTCGCCTTCTTTTATATAAATGGATCCGGCATCGGCGTCGACCAGATCTCTGGCTTCACTCAATATTTTTTCCAAAAGAATATCAAGATCACCAATTTGAGAAACTTCCACTCCTAACTGAATAATATGTTGTAATTTTTTCTTGGATTTTTTCATGGAGACGATCCTCATTTTTCAATTGTGTTCACATACTGAAATTGACAGGTAAAATGTCTTAAACTTTCCGGTTCTTGTGTAATTTTCATACCGCGCAAATCATTCCGGGAATTATAAACATCAATGATCACTTCGATCACATAGTCGATATGGCTTTGGGTATAAACACGACGGGGAATAGCAAGTCGTACCAGTTCCATTTTTGCCTTTTTACCGAACATCACCGAACCGATCTCACAACCTCTTATTCCACCTTGCAGATACAACTCGACAGCCAGCGACTGTCCCGGAAACTGGGAGACGGGAATATGAGGTAACATCGCTTTAGCATCGATATATACCGCATGTCCACCGACCGGAAGAACAAGAGGAACGCCTACGGCATTTATTTTTTCACCAAGATACTCTGTGGAACGAATTCGGTACTGTAAATAATCCTCCTCGATGATTTCATGCAGACCAACGGCTATGGCATCTAGGTCTCGACCCGCGAGACCCCCGTATGTCGGAAATCCCTCGGTAAGTATCAGAAGATTACGGGCTTGTGTGGCCCAGGTATCATCATTCAGACACAGGAACCCACCAATATTTACCAAGGCATCTTTTTTTGCACTCATGGTGCAGCCGTCGGCATAAGAAAACATTTTCTGACAGATCTCTTTGATACTTTTATCAGAATAACCGCTTTCCCGTTTTTTAATAAAGTAAGCATTTTCAGCAAACCGGCAGGCATCGAACAATAGAGGCAGATGATATTTATTACAAACCTGACGTACATCATGGATATTTTGCATGGATACCGGTTGTCCGCCGCTCGAATTATTGGTGAGCGTTATCATCACGCATGGAATATTCTCTGCACCGGTATTTTTAATAAACGATTTTAGTTTTTTTATATCCATGTTCCCTTTGAAGGGATGTATTTTCTGAGGACATTTACCTTCTTCAATAATCAGATCAATAGCCTGGGCACCGGTATATTCAATATTCGCCCGTGTGGTATCAAAATGTGTATTATTGGGAATCTTTTTACCCTTGCCCCCAATAACCGTAAATAATATTTTCTCAGCGGCACGGCCCTGATGGGTTGGAATGACATGTTCAAAAGGCATAATGTCCGTTACTGAGTCATAAAAGCGAAAGTAACTTTCACTCCCGGCATAACTCTCATCTCCTCTCTGTATCGCTGCCCATTGATTCGCTGACATGGCACTGGTTCCACTATCGGTTAGTAGATCAATGAGGACGTGTTTGCTTTTAAGGTTAAATAAGTTATAATGTGCTTCACTGATGTATTGTTCCCGCTGATCACGGGAAGTCATACGAATCGGTTCAACAGATTTAATGCGAAATGGTTCAATGATAGTTTTCATAAATGTCGTCCGGATCCACTTCAATAATCTTGTTTTAATCTAATTATTGAAAATAATTGACGCAATTTTTTTCAGGTGCTACCGGTTACATTTACTATTATCGGCAGAAATATTCAATTTTTGTTTTTTTTTTAATAATTCGTTCGCTTGATAAACTCATGATGCAGAAACTTGTTGTAAAAAAATTAATTACGAAGTAATCAGATGAATAAATAGCATCATCCTATTTGAATCTTCTAAGGTGTCGGTACGATTGAAAAAATGGCATTAAAATAATTTGTTAGAAATTCCCCGCGAAGCGGAACGTAAAGAATTTTTTACTGTTTTGTGCACTTTGTGGTTGAAATATCTATCACAAGAATTACAATTGATACCAAGAAGGAAAAAAGAAAAATAATATATGGGTGTTGGAGACTATTTGTTTTTATAGAAATTTATCAGATACATAGAATGTTTGGGATTGAGATCGAATCGAAGAATTGCCTCATTGATAAGCAATTGTTTCGATTTATTCTCGTCATCTTGTAGTTGCTCCGAGACCCATTTGACTGCCCGTTTTAACGGTTCATTATCCGGCAGAATGGTATTCATGTAGTTTTCCTGCTTTTATATTAGGCGACGCGCTTTTGAAATTTTATGGTACTGACTGAGAAAATTATGATACCATATAAAGTCATCGGAATAATGTCTTTTAAAAGATGGACGAAACCGGCATCTTTTTGAATAATATCCCTGACAATATACAAATAATAACGCATCGGATTAAGATAAGTTAATTTTTGTATAAAATCAGGCATATTCTCAATGGGTACAAAAAATCCACTGATTAAAAGCATAAAAACCATAAAAAACCAGGATACAAACATTGCTTGTTGCTGAGTCCCTGTTATCGTGGAAATGAATATTCCAAAACCCAGGGTGGTAAAAAGAAAAAGAAAAGATAGACCAGCCAGGAGCAAATAGCTCCCCTTTACCTGGATGGCGAATATGATTTGCCCGAAAGTCATTACGATGCCAAGCTCTATAAAAGTTAAAATAAGAAAAGGCAGAATTTTACCCAGCAGGATTTGATGCCGTTTTAACGGGGTTACCATTAATTGTTCCAGAGTGCCGATCTCTTTCTCACGGACAAGATTTATTGATGAAAGCATCATTGATACAATGGTCAATAATACGGCAATGATTCCAGGAATCATATATTGGGCATTGTCAAGATCCTCATTAAACCACATCCGATCTTCCATCGAGACCATATGAATAGAGCTTGCATTTAGTCTTTTCATCAGGATCACATTTAAATTCGGCGGCGGTTGAAACTGAATGAGAATTCCCTGGGCGTATCCCAGGGCGATCCCTGCTGAATTTCCATCCAGTCCATCTGCCAGCAGTTGAATGTCCGCTTCAAGGCCTCGGATATAATTTTTACCAAAACCATTAGGAATGATTAAAGCCAGCTGGGCATTCCAGTCCTGAATTGATTTTTCTATTTTATTTCCATCTGTTTCATAACTGATAATATCAAACCGGTCGGTATTCTCAAACGAACGCACGATCTCCCGGCTAATTTGACTATTGTCCTGGTCTGCAATAATCAGAGAGACATTTTTTACTTCATTGGTAATTGTAAATCCAAGAATCACCAGCTGAACAAGCGGTATTCCAAAGATGACAGCAATCATTTCCCTGGTACGAAAAATCTGTTTGAATTCTTTAATCAGTATGAATCTTAGAACACGCATCTTATTTCTCCAGATTTAAGCTGAACTTCCGTACAGCGTTCACCAATAAAATTAAGGTCATCAACAAAAGAGACAAGGTCTGGCTGGCAAGTTGAACAAGGGTGTTTCCCTTTAACATTATTCCACGGATAATGATCAGATAGTATTTTGCCGGGACAATATAAGAAAGATACTGTAAAATCATGGGCATTGATTTTAATGGAAAAATAAAACCGGACAACATGATCGTCGGCAGGAGCGTGACGGCGAGAGAAATCATCATCGCCACTTGTTGGGTGCTGACAGCAGTCGAAATCAGTAGACCCAGCGATAGAGCTGTGGTAATGTAAAGGATAGATAGGAGTAGTAAAAGTACATAGCTGCCAATAAAGGGTACCTGGAAGAGGAAAATACCAAGAAGTAGAATGAGGATACCATCCATAAATGCCAATCCGATATATGGCAGAACTTTTCCGATAATTATATCGACAGGCCTTACCGGTGATACCAGGATCTGTTCCATCGTACCCATTTCTTTCTCACGGGTGATCGTTATGCTGGTTAAGAGAGCGGATATCATCACTAGAATAAGTGCAATTAAAGCCGGTATGAAAAAATACGCACTTTTCAAATCGGGATTATACCAAATCCGGGATTTGATATTAAAAGGCAGGTGTAAGTTCGCATTCTTCAATTCATTAAATTTTATGATTACGCCATTACAATACTGCCTGATCATTGTTGCTGCATTTGGATCTGCTGCATCGATTAACATTTGAACGGGTGTTATTGGGGTTCTCTGAAAATTTTTCTGGAAATCCTTATCAATGATCAGAATAACCCGGGCCTCCCGATTGAGAAACAACTCATCGATTTTGCTCATCGGTCCGTTATAATATTGAACCGAAAAATAACTGTTACTTTCAAACTGTCTGATTAAATCCTGGGAAAATGGTGTATGGCTATGATCAATAACCGCCAGATCGATTTTCTGAATCTCCATGTTTAAGGCATAACCAAACATAATTATCTGTAACACCGGCATTGCAAAAATTATCATCAGGCTGCGAAAATCATGAATAATATGCAGAAACTCTTTTCTGGAAATTGCTAATATACGTTTCTGGGTTGAAAAACGGTGCTTTTTTTTGATTGATTTTTCCATCGGTTTCCACACTTTGTGGTTAAAATTCTGATTGTTCGATGTCTTTTTCATTTACAATATGCACAAATACTTCTTGCATACTGGATTTATTATATTTTTTTCTTAATTCCCGCGGTTTATCCAGGGCTATAATTTTTCCGTCACGCATAATTGAAACACGGTGACAATATTCAGCCTCATCCATAAAGTGAGTAGTGACAAAAACAGTTTTTCCTAAATCGCAGGTTTCATAGATCAGATCCCAAAAACTCCGACGAGCCTTCGGATCAACGCCTGAAGTTGGTTCATCAAGGAATATAATGGCTGGATCGTGTAACAAAGAACATCCCAGTGCCAGACGTTGTTTAAACCCAAGCGGCAGATCACGGGTTAAACGTTTGGAAAAATCCATTAATCCTACCTGATGCAATAAATTTGATTTTCTTTCCTGAATGGCTTCCGAGGAAAGACCATAGATGCCACCATAAAAATTAATATTTTCTTCGATGGTTAAATCATCATAAAGAGAAAATTTCTGGCTCATATAACCGATGTTTTTTTTGATCTGCTCCGTTTGTTTATAGATATCAAATCCTGCGACGCTGGCCTGGCCGGCCGAAGGCGCCAGAAGCCCGCATAACATCCGTATCACCGTGGTTTTTCCGGCGCCGTTCGCACCCAGGAACCCGAATATCTCACTTTTTTGTATTGCGATCGAGACATTATCAACCGCTGTAAATTTTCCAAAACGGCGGGTAAGATCTACCGTTTGAACCGCATAAGTAAAATTATTCATTCTTCCTCTCTACCCGATCCAGAAATACATCTTCTATCGAAGGTTCAATCTGTTCCCATTCTAATAGATTACCTTTCGCCATTTTATTCCATTTTTGCCATTGGGAATCATCCGGTAGTTCCTTAAAACTGATGTGTAAGGTATCTCCGAACTTTTGAATGGTTTTTACCTCGGGGAAATTTTGGAAAAATTCAGTCATTTTTCTCACATTATCCGCCCGTAATTGAAAAAGAGGATATTTGAACTGCGATTGTAAGACATCAGGTTTTTCTGTTGCATGAATTTTTCCGTTAAAGAATAAGGCCACACGGTCGCATAAATTGGCTTCATCCATATAGGCGGTGGAGACAAGAATGGTCGTTCCCTGATCACGAATCGTATATAAAATATTCCAGAATTCATCCCGGGAAACCGGATCCACCCCGAAAGTAGGTTCATCCAGGATCAGAACTTCAGGTGTATGTATTAAAGCACATGAAAGCGCCAGTTTTTGTTTCATTCCACCCGAAAGAGCGCCGGCCAATCGTTTTTTAAATGGTTCTAATCTGGAAAATTGATACAATTCGACCAATCGCTCTTCCTGTTCCTGTAAAGGTACCTGAAATAATTCGGCAAAAAATTTTAAATTTTGGGCAACGGTCAAATCCTGATAAAGTGAAAATCGCTGTGGCATGTAGCCTAGCTGCGCTCGAATTGCTGAAATATCCTTTAAAACGTCGAGACCGTTTACCAGGATGGAACCTTGATCGGGTACCAGTAGCGTACATATCGCCCGCATCAGTGTGGTTTTACCCGCACCATCCGGACCAATTAAACCAAAGAGTTCTCCCTTTTCTATGCTGAGAGATATCCCCTTGACCGCTTCAATGGTACCATATTTCTTGACAAAATTTTTTATCTCAATTGCTGTCATAACATTCATTTTAAGTGAATAACCACGGGCATCCCATGTTTAAGAATACCTTCATCATTGGTAATTGATATTTTAACCGCATAAACAAGCGATGTGCGAGTGTTCGGAGTTAAAATGGTTTTAGGCGTAAATTCTGCTTTTGGACTTACCCAGATGACTGTGCCATCCAGTGTTTTATCCAGCCCATCGACGGAAACTGATACCTGCTGGCCATATTGAACCTGGGATAACCGGGTTTCTGATATATATATCTTAACTTCCATTTTCTTTATGTCGATAATTTCCAGCAGAGATCCAAACAGCGGCACTGCTTCACCTTCTTCATAATAAAGGTTTGTGATTATTCCCCCGGTAGGGGCTATTATCTTTGTATCGTTGATTCTTTTATTCACCGATTTAATTTTTGCTTCCACCTGTTTTTTACCGGCGGCGATACTTCCCAGCGCATTTCTGGCGTTGGAAACCGCGGCCTGGGAAGTTTGAAGACTGTTTGTAATATCATCCAGATTCTGTTTGGTAGCTGATTGGGTTTTGTAGAGATTGGCTATTCTATCCTGTTTTGTTTTAATATATGCGTAGTCTTTGCTTGCTCTTGATAAATTTGACTGGGCAATCTCCGTTTGTATTTCTAATTCCTGAAGTGTGGCAACCAACTGCTCTCGTTGATAAATAAGATCTATACTATCCACCATTGCTAATAATTGGCCCTTTTTAACCAGTTCACCGGTGTTAACCGGTATTTGTGTGATTTGTCCGGGTGTCAGCGCAGGAACCTGAACAGAGGTACCTTCTAATACCCCGGTATATTGAAGTTCGGCTGAATTGTCAGAACAACTTATTGAGAGAAACAGAACAGGGATTATTATAAGTATTGAAAGTTTACTCATTTGAAACCTCCTCATTATTTTGGCTGATGGCGCCGCAAGCATAATCTAATTGAAGTTTGTTTTTATACCAGGTGATATAGTATTCATGCAATTCGGTCTCAGCTTCGGTTAAGGATAACTCTGCCGAATTTAAATCAAGAAAAGTGGCCAGTCCCTGCTCGTATCGTTGCTCAGTAATTCTAAACCTTTCTTTCTCCTGATCAGTCAATTTATGTTGTAATATTATTTTTTTCTGTGCTGATTGAAGATTGTAATAAGCAACCTTGATCTGGTGCCGGATATCCGCAACCAGTTGTGATTCCTGTAAATCCAATTGTTGAAAATCCAGTTGCGCCTGCTGGACCTTTTTCGCATCGCGTCTCCAGTTCCATAACTCCCACTGAAAATTAACCATAAGGGAATAAAAGTTTGTCCACTCACTCTTGAGTAAATCCCCGGTGGGTTTCAAATAGTTATAGGCAAGGCTTGCCGATAAATTAGGATAATATCCGGATTTCAAAACATCGGAATAAGCTGTTTGTGCTCGTTTCTGAGCGGATATACTTTTTAATTCAGGTCTGAATGCCATCGCAGTGAGAAAATATTGATTCAGATCATCCAGAAAAAAATTTTCGGGGGCTAAAGATAATGGGGCAAGAGAAGCAATTTTTTCTTCATTGAGCAGGTACTTTAGATTAGAAAATAAAATTCCACGATTGTCCTCTAAAATCGCTAACTGATTTTCAACCTGTAATTTCCGGGTTGCGATTTCGAGCGTATCAAAAGGTGTGGCCTGATCAGAAATATATAAATTGCGAACACGCATTAATTGATTGGTAATCCGTTCAATGCTTGATTTTAATACGGCCTGATGAAGAGAATTTTCCTGTATGTCATAATACAATTTTCCGACTTCAATCAGGAGGGTATTTTGAATAATCGTTTTTTGGATTTCCTGAGCGGCTAATTTTTCATGGGCGGATTGAACGAGGTTTTTCGTTCTGAACCCACTAAAAATCTGTTGATTAAGAGAAAGGGAGAAAAGATCGATCCCTACCATGGTTGAAGAATTTGGGGGCAGATTTACCGGAAACTTATCAAAGTCGGCCCGTGTAAGTAAGGCACTGGTACTCAGACTGGGATAATAATCGGTTCTCTGGATAGAGATCTCTTCTCTTGCTTTTTGGATCGTTAGCTCCTGCTGCTGTAAGGTGAAATTATTTTTGAGAGTGATCGTCCAGGCCCGTTTTAAATCTAACACATCCTGGGCTGATAAAATATTTGAATGGGAAAAAAACAGGATGGTAAGGAACAGTATCATTGATTGCCATTTAAATTTGAAAGCAGTGATGTTTTTTCTCATGACCTTATCCTTATAAAATATTCCTAGTGTCAAAAGTTTTCATATGTTTTCCATTTAACCTATTATTTTTATTGGCTTAAATATACATCCCCCTAACGCCCTTTATAAGGGGGAATTAATACGACGCTCTTTGTATTAATGATTTTATAAATTTAGTTTTTCATTTTTTTATAGTATTTTTGACACTATCACATATTTATCGGTTTTAGTTTTCGGTTTCAACTTTAATCCCGTTCCAGATGATATCAAGAATAGCCTTTTCCCGCTCGGCTAAAAAATCCGGATCATTTATGTGGAAATTCGGAATGATGTTTTCAACGATCGGTGCGGCGATAAAGGGAAAAATACTCATACCCATCAAATTTAACACCAGATGAGCCGGTTGAAGCGGTCGGATTTCTCCATTTTCAATGGCCTGATTAATCCTTAGTATTAGTGGATTCCCTTCAAATCCCTGCGCTTCGAAAACCTCAATAAAACAATCGACGATTTCTGCAGAAGATTTGTTCAATTCCCACAATATAAATCGCATGACATTTTTTCTCTTTGATATATTTTTTAAATAGGTGTGGATAAATTGTTGAAAAAAATCCTTTAAAGTGTCAGATAGAGAAATTGAAGAAAATACATCTTCAAGCATTTGCCGTAATTCCTTCTTAAATACGGTTCTGAATAATTTATCTTTTGACCGAAAGTAATAATGAAGAAGGGCTTTATTGATCCCAGCCTTATCGGCGATTTCCTGCATACGGCCACCGTCGTGACCCTTTTTTAAAAAGACTTCACAGGCAGCTTTCAGGATTTTTTGCTCCGTTTCTCTGCTTCGTTCCATTACGGGACTCCAAAAAGAATATTAACCATATGGTTAAAACAATCGGTTAATTATAAGAACCAACGATTAAAAAATCAATAAAAATTTAACCAGATGGTTAAATTTTTATTTTGCTTTTCAGATCTTCAATGGAAATGAGAATTTTCTCGTTGGTGGCGGGTAGATAGAACGTGGGTTCGATCCGGTGATTGCCAACTGCCGAAATCGCATCCTTAATTGCTAACCATACGGAAAGAGATAACATCAGGGGCGGCTCACCAACTGCTTTGTTTTTACGGATGGCTTTAGGGTTGGGTGCGTCTTTTAACAGTTGTACACGAAAATCAACCGGGATATCACTGATGGTTGGAATTTTATAAGTATCCGGTGAATGATTCAAGAGATTTCCCTGGTTATCCCATTTGCATTCTTCTGTTGTGCACCAGCCCACTCCTTGAATAAAACCACCCTGCACCTGTCCAATGTCTATTCCCGGATTGATAGAATCCCCGACATCATGTAGAATATCCGTCCGTAATATTTTAAAATGTCCGGTTAGCACATCCAGAAGAACTTCAGAAACGGCCATGCCAAAGGCATAATAATTAAATGGATGACCTTGACCGGCTTTTTTGTCCCAGCGAATTTGGGGTGTTCGGTAAAAACCGGTGGCACTCATACTTATCTGCTGATGATAGGCAATCTTTACAGCTTTCTCAAATGACAGCCTTTTCCGGGGAGCATCTTTTCTGAATAAGTAATTGTTTTTAAAAATAATATTTCCGGCTTTTATCTTTGATGGTGGTTTCCCTGTGTAAAACTGATCGCGTACGGCCAGGGCAATTCTCTTTTTTAATTTTTCGACGGCATTTTTTACTGCCATTCCATTTAAATCTGTACCGGTAGAAGCAGCGGTAGCGGAAGTATTTGGCACTTTTGATGTATTAGTGTTGTTTACTTTTATCCGATCAAAACTTAATCCAAATTCAGCAGCAGCAATTTGTTGAATTTTTGTATGCAGCCCCTGTCCCATTTCTATTCCGCCATGATTTACCAGTACCGTACCATCCTGATAAACATTTACCAGCGCCCCGGCCTGATTTAAAAACGAGGTTGTAAATGATATACCAAATTTTACCGGTGTCAGGGCCATTCCCTTTTTATAGAATTCATTTTTTATGTTGAATTGATCTATTTTTTTGCGACGTTTCAAATAGGAGGAAGATTGAATAATTTTCCTGTATATTTTTGGAAGGTGATTATATTCAACAACCTGACCATAATGCGTAGTGTTTCGCCTTTTAACGCCATAAAGATTCTTCTGTCTGATTTCTAAGGCATCTGTTTTTAATAAACGGGCAATTTGGTCAATAATATTTTCGATAGCGGCTATCGCCTGGGGCGCACCAAAACCCCTTAAAGCAGTGTTTGGGGGAATATTGGTTTTCCATACCCGACCGGTAACCGAGAGATTCGGAATATAATAGGCATTATCGACATGAAACATCGCTCTTTCCAGGATGGCAAATGACAAATCAATGGCAGCACCGCCATTGCTGTTCAGTTCAAATTTGGCGGCATTCAGATGTCCTTTTTTATCAAAACCGACGGTATACTTAATCAGGAAGGGATGACGTTTACCGGTCATTTTCTGGTCATCGTCGCGGGATAGTCTTAGTTTTACGGGTCGGCCGGTAGCTTGACAGAGAAGGGCAGCCCAACAAGCCGTATGATTGGCCTGGGTCTCTTTTCCACCAAAAGCTCCACCCAGCCGACGCACTTCAACCAGAACTTCATTACGTGAAATCCCTAACACATCGGCAATCAGGGCCTGGGTCTCGGCAGGATGTTGTGTTGAACTGAAAACATTGATTTCATGATCTTCACCCGGCAGGCAGAGACAAATCTGGGTTTCCAAGTACCAGTGTTCCTGAGCACCGGTAGCTATCTGACCATTAAGTATATTCGATGATGCTTTAAGTGCTTTATCTATATTTCCTCTCTGGATTTTATACGTCTCTCCAAACATCTGCTTTTTTTTCTGTGCCTCTTCGATGGTAAGTATGACCGGTAACGGTTTGAAATCTATCTTTATTAATTTCTGAGCCTGTAGGCAAATATCTTCATCTTCAGCTGCAATCAGGCAAATGGCCTGACCGATAAATATAACCTCATCCTCAGCCAAACAAAATTCATCTTTGAAAACCGGCCCCATCTGATTCACACCCGGAATATCCTTAAAACTTAGAATGGAGTACACCCCGGGAAGCGCTTTAGCGGCAGAGAGATCAATCGATTTAATCCGGGCATGTGCATATGGACTGTAGACCACCCGGGCGGTTAATAAGCGGGAGTCTGTCAGGATATCATCGACATAAACTGATTCACCACTGACATGTTTAATGGCACTTTCGTGGGCTATAATTTTGTTCATAGTGTTGTATCATACCAAAATTTTAACAACAAATTTTTTGCAGCTAGCTTCCGGCCCTCGGCACTGGCCCGTGCATCTGAGATGGGTAGAAACTCTTTTTCAAGAATTGGAAATGTTGCTTCAATATTTTCACGATTCCAATCTTTTCCCGTTAAAAATTTTTCTGTCCTTATCGCTCTTTTTGTCCGATCGGCTAATCCCCCAAACACCAGTTTGATTGATTTTACCCGGGCGTGTTTGTCTGTTTCCAGCCGGAATCCACCACTGGTGGTGGAAATATCCAGGTCATGACGTTTGGAGAATTTATAAAAATGAACCGGGGCATCGGACCTGGCTTCGGGAATTTCAATGGCGGTAATTAATTCATCGGCTTGACAAAGCGTCTTACGGTAACCGGTGATAAAGTCATCGACGGTTACTCTCCGTTTTCTATCCCTGCTTCGCAATTCAATACGCGCATTATAGGCACTTAAAACAGGCGCGCTATCACCAATCGGCGAGGCGCTGCCCAGGTTGCCTCCCAGGGTTGCAAAATTTCGAATCTGGAGCGATCCAAAAACAGTCAGCATATTATGCAGAGCGGGAAAGCGATTTTTTGAATATGACTTTATGTCTTCAAGGGAGGTTCCGGCACCGAATATCGTATAATTTTTCATCGTTCTGATGCCGGTCAGGCCGGTGATAGCGGACAGATCAATGATTTCAGATAAGGAATCGTGATTTTTTGTTACTTTGAGGGCTAAGTCTGTTGCACCGTTAAGGATGAAGGCGGACGGGTATTTCTTTCTAAGAAGCAGAGCTTCAGGCAGAGAAATGGGTCGATAATACTTTTGCTTTTTAGCCTCAATAGTGAGAGAACGAGATTTAATCTCTGCAAGACGTTTAAGGGTACCAGCCTCAGCATGTGTAAAATGATCGATACCCCGATGGATACAGGAGGATTCTGCGGCTTCAATGATGGCTTGATAACCGGTACACCGGCATAAATTTCCGGCCAAGGCCTCTTCGATTTGCGTTACGGAAGGTTTATTTCTGTTTTTATAGAGACCAAATAAAGACATAACAATCCCGGGTGTACAAAATCCGCACTGACTGGCATTCTTTTCTACCATAGCCTGTTGAACGGGATGTGGTTCTCCCTCCGGAGATTTTAAGTTTTCAATGGTAATCAATTGTTTTCCGTGAATCATTGGTAAAAATAGCAAACAGGAATCGACGGTTTTGTAATTGATCGTATTATTTTTTCCCTGTCCGGCAAGTACCACCGTACAAGCACCACAATCCCCCTCCGCACATCCTTCTTTTGTTCCTTTGTGGTTCGGGAGACTCCGCAAGTAATTCAATACAGTCGTTGTCGGG
Organism: uncultured Calditrichota bacterium; assembly: GCA_964489835.1. GTDB lineage: Bacteria > Calditrichota > Calditrichia > JAJRVZ01 > JAJRVZ01 > CAZBBC01. The sequence continues at coordinate 7,620 of CAZBBC010000013.1, read as the reverse complement.
GAGTATTGCTGATTCTGACTAAAATCAATCGATGTGACTTTGTCGTCGAGTATAAAAGAAATTATTGATGACATAAACTGATACCAGATTTATAGCTCTTATTACTCTTAGGACAGGTCATTTTTTGTAAGTCGTAACTGATGATCGGTATTGACAAAAATACCGGGTGCGCCGGGAAGAGGGCACTTATCTTCACAGATCCCACATCCGATACAAAGTTCTTTGATTACATAGGGATATTTCACTAGATGGTCAGTCCCGTCAGGCATAATTACTTCTTTTATTTCAAATTTAATCGCTTTATCGGGTGTCGGGCAATGTTCCTCGCATACGATACAATCTTTATTCTGGGCATAAGGGATACAGATATTTTTATCAAAATAAGCAAGCCCCATTGGTGTATTTTTCTTTTGATCCAACGATAAAGGCAGAATGGCTTCCGTGGGACATACCTGTCCACACAAATTACAATTATATTCGCAATATCCTTCCCGCATCAGTGCCACCGGTGTCCAGAGTTCCAATACATTATTATGGATACTATCCGGTTGCAGACATTTTCCATTGGAGGCACAGATACGTACGCATTCCAGACAACGAATACACCGGTTCAGAAACTCTTCTTCCGGTAATGAACCGGGGGGACGAATAAGCCGGTCTTTTTCTTCCCGGTTTTGCAATCCTGTTGCTAACATACCAAGGGTTACCAAACTGGCAGCGGAGGTAGTAATAAACTGTCGTCGGGAGAAATCAACCGGTGTATGATATGGTTTCCAGCGCCATTGGTATGTTATTGATTTCGCTTTTGGCGGGCAAAGCGATCCGCAGTTAAAGCACTCGATACATTCAATCTTGCTGGTTTGAGCAACATTTTTTTCCGGGATAGCGTTCATTTTGCATTCGACCTGACATTTATTACAGACCGGACAGGTATCTCCCACGATTCTTTCATATAGACGAAATTGAGAGAGAAACCCAAGCCAGGCACCTGCCGGACAGAGATAACGACACCAGAATCGTCTGGAAAGTTTCTCGGTTCCAAGAATGACCAGGAAAAACAGTGATATGAAGAATACCTGCTGTAAATTTGATTGCTCTTCGGGCATAAGGACCAATTTGTACCAATCATATAACCAGTAGGCCGCATCCTCAAGAAAGGAGATATTTGATATTTGCAATAAAATTGTTTCGGATAGTAACGTACTCAGAGGATATAGCATTACCGTCAATGCGCGATTGAAAATAGAAAGAGGGTCCAGATAACCCCACAGATTTACTGAGAATATTGCCAGTATAATCGAAGCGAGTAATAACCCAAATTTCAGGTAACGTAGTTTATCAAATTTGATCGAAATTTTATTTGAAGGAGACTTGAGTAATTTGCTTGAAATATCAATAGTGGTTCCTAAAGGACATATCCAACCGCAAAAAAATCTTCCCAGAAATATGGTAAAAAACAGGATAATAAGCGCCGGCCAGAAAAGCATGGAAATACTCAGATTCTCAATAAAATCAAAGAGGGGAATCAGAGGGCTGAAACGAAGAAATATATCAGACGACAAAGAATCATCGTATGGATACCGGGCCTTCAGGAAGAGGAAGATAAAAAATAATAAGAAGATTATTTGGGTTATACGTCTGCTTCTGACCATTAGGAACTTAGGTTAATTTCTTTAAGATTGAGATTGTTAATATCAAATTTATTCAAACCACGATCAACCATTTCACGAATATGTCCGATTTTCTGGAGAGGGTATGAAAAAAGATCTAAGGCAACAACATCCGCAGTCACAACGCAACTGCTCGCAATTAGTGTTTTTTTATGTTTAACATCTGCCAGGTTACCACCGGAGGGCCCATTGGCGATGAGTATACGATAGGCATCGATAATGGTTAAGGTAGGTAAAATTTCTCCCACAATATCCGCAAGTTTATTTTCAAAACCGGAATGGATTGAACCCCTGTTATCTCCCATCACACCCATAAGATTCTTAAGGCCAAAACTAACGCCGCTCAGAGAATGGTGTTTTGCAATCGGCACATTAATGACTTTATCCGCCTCCAGGTAATCATCGTAAATAGCCCACTCTTTTAGGACCTTTCCGTTTTTTAATTTTAGAGGAGAATATTTGTTTTTTCTGATCTGTTGTACATCAGCACCGGCTGCTTTAGCTGTTTCCTCGATTTTCGAATTTCGATAGCAACGGCGGGGATTATTACATGTCCGGTCAAAAACCTTCACTTCTTTGGCCCCGGCATCAAAACAGGATTTTATTATTTCTGCGATTAATTCGGGATTTGTAGTGGCCGCATATTCGGGTGACCGATCCCAACCCATGTTCGGTTTTACAACAACGATATCCCCTTTGGCAATAAATTGTGACATACTGCCCAGCGCTGAAAGAGCGCTATGTAAAAGTTGTCCGGGCTCTCCATTCACTACACGTACGACGTCAGGAACGGCGGTTTTCTCCTGACTATAGACAGCCATTGGAATCAATCCGGCACCAATGGCTCCGATTGTACTCGTTTTAATAAATCGACGACGTTTCAATTAATACTCCCCCTTTGAAATAAAACTTTCCTTGTCTTTTTTGATTTAAGCTATATTCTGAAAAAATTTATACAAAATCTCTAAAATTTTATTTTAATGCAAGTAAATGTTTGGAAATTACTGCTCTGATATATTCATAATAATTAATTAAAAAAATCATAAGTAGCATATAATCAACAATTTAATTCCCCCTTAACAAAGGGGGTTAGGGGGTTGTTTATATATAATATTGACCGATTTTATATCCCCCTCAATCCCCCTTTTCCAAGGGGGAAGCAAAGCTTTTAAACATTAAAAGCTGTACAAAAAAGTGATACTGCAACAACCCGCACAATGGAGATTAGGGGGTTGTTTTAAACGTATTCTTTCAAAATATATCAATGCTTTACAACCCCTTATTCAACTAACAGGATGATTTTTGAATTCTTAGTTATTGCACGAAATATAGAAATCGCATCAGAACGGGTAACACTAACATCGATCCAATGACCGCTCAGCAACTGAGAAAATTGTTTTTTTTCATTGGTTGTATTTTCCAGAAGTGTAGAGTCAGGATCTGAATCTTTCTGATGTATAAGAAATGGGTCACTTGAGGTTACTTCTTTAGCCTGTTTTAAACCAAGAGTCAAATCTCTTGAGAACCGTAATATTATAAATACATCAGTTGTATCTGTATCTGACGGAGAAAAATCGAGGCTATCGGCCTCCCATCCAGCATATGAAATATCTTTCACACGAATGGGGCGCTTGGGAATCGTTGCCCATTCATCTTCCAATTGGAATGGCTTCTGAAGCCATTGTTTTGCTTGATCGGTTTTCAGTAAAGACATAATCGTTCCGCTTATTGAATACTTATTCAACGGACATTCATGGACAGTAGTTCCTTTAATATCTAAATATAAGGCGCTGTCGGGCAGATTTAATACCAAATGATGGTGGTCGTCTTTAGCAAGAGAAATACGACTATTCCAAAATGTTTTTTCTAACTCTAGATGGGTAAGTTTATTTTTAAGCCTTACAACGGGATCAATTTTTCTGACAGAATCCTGACCCGGAGTTATCTTTAGGGTGTCATTGACACCAGTATCACACGATTCGTGTTTATAGTCAGATGTAATCAGAACTATTAAAAACAGTAGTAGTACCAGATAAAAAATAAATTTCTTCATTAGGAAATAGTTGTCCTGATTTATTCATTGTGTAGCCCAAGGCTGCAAACAAATCATACACAAGTGACCCTCCCCCAGCCCCTCCCTGCAAGCAGGGAGGGGTGTCGACCCGCCCCTCGGGCGGGGAGATGGGGTGGGTCATTTATCCAAAGCCTATGATCGGTATCGGCTTCTTAATAAAAATTTTGCAAAAATAACAAAGTTTTTGGCTACAAAAGCCTAGCGCAGCAAACGGCTTAATATATATAAATTCTGGAACCATGGGTCAGTGTTTTAAAAACAAGGCGCATCGCCTCATCATCAAGTCTGACACACCCATGGGTCACCGGCATCCCTAAGAAGCGCTTATAGATGGTACCATGAACAAGATACCCTTGTCCAAAACCAAGAGCATATTCCCCCAGGACGTTGGGCTGATATCGCTTGGGAGAGTATATTGAAGGAATCGGTAAATTTTCCTCAATATAGGCCCAATCCGGTTTATACCAGTATGGATTGGTCAGTTTCACCGTTACCCTGTACATGCCCTTTGGTGTTTTGAAGAGCCATTGCCGTTTGCCTTTTGCTTTTAACAGGATATAACTTCCGGTTGAACATCTGGCCTTACGTATGATGCGACGATCACTGATTAAACGAATCTGGTTAATGGTGGTATTTACGATCAAATAAGGTTTCTTAGGCTCCAGTTCTTCCCATTTATGCTTTAACTGAATAACCCTGTTTTGCTCCGATATTATATTTTTCTCTAATAATGTTAATTGTATCGCCAGCGAATCACCAGGATTATCGAATTTGTCGGCAGACGGAATTGTTACCCTCGCCGGTAATACTCCCAATGGTATGGTAAGAAATAAAATACAAGCAGAGAAAAGTGATAAAAAAAAGAGCAGCCAGTTTCTTTTATATTTTGAAAAAGTGGTCATCATATTCGAAAGTAATATTTAAAAAAGTAAATCCTCGTTCAGATACCCTCCATTCTGAACGAGGATTTATAAGCAAAATCTCGGGTGGTTTAACGTTGTTTATTAAAATCTTAACGTGCTAATTCACCCTGAATTGATTGTAATTTTTTAGAAAGCAGTTGAGCTTTTTGACGGGCTGTAATGTAATCGCCATTTTCGATTGCTATTTTAATTTCAGCCTGAGAGGCATCTGCCTGCTCAATCTCTGCTTTGATTTGTTGCAGGGCTTCACGGGTACCTTTTCCACGCGGGGCCCTTTGCCACATGGTCATGGTTGATTTTACTTCAGCAGGAATTTGTGCCAATAGAGATTCCGCCTCTTGTTTTAATGCTTCTTTTTTCGCTGCGACAGCACCGGCAGCTTTATCGGCGGCACTTTTTGCAGCGGCTAATAGATTTTTCACCTCATCATAGCTGCTGAACATGGAAGATTCTTCTTCCTGAAAAGCAGACATCGCTTTGTCCAGAGCTTGTTTAGCCGCATTGTAAAGGTCAGGAACATATTTGTCAGCTTCTGCTTTCTGAGCGGCAGATAAGGCCGCTTTGGCAGCATCAATTTCCTGCTGAGGCACATCTGCACAACCGAAGAATGCAAATGCTAAGCAAAGAGTGATCAACAATGTAACGAAAGTTTTTACCTTCATAACGCCTCCTTAAATTATATCCGTAAATATTTAAAAAATTAGAATGAATATGAATATCAAAATTTCAATCTCAAATTTTAATGTTATTTTTTATTACTTAAATTCAATAAAAATATCTTCGTGTCCATCGTGGTTTATAAACGGATCAGATTAGATATATTCAGCTAATTATAGGTTGCCAATTCCCTGATTGTTTGCTTTTTTTCATCAATTCTTTACTTGTGTTAGAAATATAAGCCAACATAAATATAGAAGCAAGTAAGAAACAACTATGCAGGCATGTCAATTTCAGGGAGCTTAATTTCGAATTTTTCCGCATAATGCTGCATTCGGGCAAGGAGTTCATAATTTTTTCAGTATATAGCGGAAATTATTCATTCAACCCGGAAATGTATTATCTCTTTTTTATTGCATTCCCATAATGAGTTTGTATATTAATACGTTGATATAGACTCAGACCACCCAGACTAAATATTTTCTTGACCTCATCCGAAAGACGACAAACAGATTATCCTACATATTTTTAATGTGGTTACTTTTTTTGCGAGCACTTCTACATATAGGTCGTCATTTCTTAAGGAGATAGACCGATGAAAACTTTAGTAAAAATTATTCTAATAATTATTATGATAACCTCACTTTTCCCAGATGAAGTAACACTCTTAAACGCCATCATTCCTGATTTTCAGGTTAATGAAAATGGGGTACTCTCTGGTGCTAATCAACAAAACTCTTCCATTTCAGCAGATAGCAGCGGAAACTTTATCATCACATGGCGTGATGGACGAAATGGCCATAATGACATTTATGCTCAGCGATACGCAAGTGATGGAACGGCACTGGGGAATAATTTCCAAGTCAACGATGATCAGGGGAGTAAAGGGCAATATGAACCTTCCATTTCTGTAGATGTCAGCGGAAACTTTATCATCACATGGCGTGATGGACGCGATTGTAATTGGGACATTTTGCGTGATGGACGCGACAAGATTAATTGGGACATTTACGCTCAGCGATACGCAAGTGATGGCACAACACTGGGGAGTAATTTCCAAGTCAACGATGATCAGGGGAGTGAAGGGCAATATGAACCTTCCATTTCTGCAGATGTCAGCGGAAACTTTATCATTACCTGGCGGGATAATCGTACTGGCCATAATGACATTTATGCACAGAGGTATTCAAGTGATGGAACCGCCCTGGGAAGTAATTTCCAAGTCAACGATGATCAGGGGAGTTGGCAATTTGAACCTTCCATTTCTGCAGATGTCAGCGGAAACTTTATCATCACATGGCGTGATGGACGCGATTGTAATTGGGACATTTTGCGTGATGGACGCGACAAGATTAATTGGGACATTTACGCTCAGCGATACGCAAGTGATGGCACAACACTGGGGAGTAATTTCCAAGTCAACGATGACCAGGGGAGCGAATTGCAAGGGCAACGTAAACCTTCCATTTTTGCAGATGTCAGCGGAAACTTTATCATTGCCTGGGAGGATGACCGGAATGACCATAATGACATTTATGCACAGCGGTATTCAAGCGATGGTATAGCACTGGGAAGTAATTTTAAAGTCAACGATGATCAGAGGAGTGTAGGGCAACATGAACCTTCCATTTCTGCAGATGTCAGCGGAAACTTTATCATCACATGGCGTGATGGACGGAATGGCCATAATGACATTTACGCTCAGAGGTATTCAAGCGATGGTATAGTACTGGGAAGTAATTTTAAAGTCAACGATGATCAGGGGAGTGAAAGTAAATTTGAACCTTCCATTTCTGCAGATGTCAGCGGAAACTTTATCATCACATGGCATTATGAACGTAATGGCAATAATGACATTTATGCACAGAGGTATTCAAGTAATGCAACAGCACTGGGGAGTAATTTCCAAGTCAATGATGATCAGGGGAGTGAATGGCAAAATTATCCTTCCATTTCAGCAGATGGCAGCGGAAACTTTATCATCACCTGGCGTGATGAACGCAATGTTGATGGTGATATATACGGACAGAGATATTCCAAAAATGGAACCGCAATGGGAAGTAATTTTAAAGTCAACGATGATCAAGGGAGTTACTGGCCAGATTGGCAATACTATTCTTCCATTTCAGCAGATAGCAGCGGGATTTTTATAATTACATGGGAAGATTACCGCAATAATAACTATGACATTTATGCTCAGAGGTATTCAAGTGATGGAACCCCACTGGGGAGTAATTTCCAGGTCAATGATGATATGGGCAGTGAAAGGCAAGTGGACCCTTCCATTTCTGCAGAT
>CAZBBC010000012.1:37799-69746 GCA_964489835.1 uncultured Calditrichota bacterium | reverse complement strand
TATTAATTCATTCATACCGCAGCCGCAGGCTGCAAACAAAAAAAATAGTCCACGGTTTCACGAATTAAAAAATGTATTATAAAAAAATCTCTGCGGTTTCTGCGTTAAATGAATATATTCAGTTTGTAGAAATTTTGCTAAAATGACAAAGTTTTTGGCTACAATAGCCTAGCCCGGACCTAAGCTGAAAACAAATCATTCATGGATAAATTAATTCTTTGATTGTTAACCGTCAACTTTTTGGTGATTACCATAAAAAAAATGCCCCCGGGAGGGGGCATATATGGTGAGGAACAAAAGAGGAATTTAGGTGCTCACTTTTATATCATGCAAATACGATACCAAAAATTATTATCTATCATAAATTACTGTTAATTATTAAGTTACAAAAATAGAGTTACCCTTAGTGCTAAATGAGCAAAGAAAAAAGTGTGCATTTTTTTTACAATCAGGGAAATTGCGGTGCCCCTTCATCGATCCAGGTTCGAATACCAACAATATTATTAGCACTGAGAGGTTTTTCATTTTTAGGCATACGAGAAACGGTCAGCAACGGCTCCCGGAGTATATTGTATAAGAAACTTTCTTCACCATATCCGGGGATAATGAGCGGAACACTTCCCTCCACAAAATGCGATATAATATTTTGATAATCCGTCAGGTCTAAATCTCTGGCCGGCTCAGGATAGGCGTGGCAGCCGTTTCTGCTGGCACATTTGACTACAAAAAGACGATGGATATCGTCGGTATAATTTAGATCACTATCGGGTAAAATTATCTCTTCTTCCGGCTCAGTATTGGTATTACATGCACTGATAAAAAAAACGGGAACTGCAAACGCAATAATAAAACCGAACACAAAACTGTATTTTAGTAGTAAATTTCTCATCATACCTGCCTGGTTAGTGGTAAAAAATAAGGAAACAACTCATATTTATCTTATGTATTTTCTTGTATTAAGATATCTATTTTATTATTTTAAAAAAATTAGTAATTTATTTTTTGTATATCAATTTATATAACACTTATCTAATTAAAAGGTTCGGCGAGTGGACAAAACATCCTACAAAGTTTTGATTGTTGAAGACCATCATGAAATGCTTCAAGTGTTAAGTAAATTTCTAACTGAACAAGGATTTGAGATTGATAAAGCAGAAAGTGGGGAAATAGCGCTGGAGAAATTCAGCAGATCGAAACCTGATGTTATTCTGCTGGATGTTATGCTACCCGGAATTTCCGGGATAGAGGTAGCAAAAAAAATCCGCGCCAATGGCAGTATTGAGGAATATATTCCGATTTTAATGCTAACGGCAAAAAGTGAAATTAAGGATGTAATCAATGGTTTGGAAGTTGGCGCCGATGACTACATTATAAAACCATTTAGTTTTGATGAACTCATCGCACGTGTGAATTCAGCTCTTCGCTTTAAACGGTTGAATGACAATCTGGTCTGGCAATCAAAAGAGTTGGAAAGCGCCAATCAGCAGATCTATCAGCTTAATCAAACCCTTTTGGACAAGAACAAAGAATTAAGAAAAAAGATTTATGATCTACGGAATATTTTTGATGTTTCCCTGGAATTGCATGCTATATTGGATGTAGATAGATTGATAAATTCCACATTACTTTCATTGATAGGAAAATTTAGTTGTAAAAGTGCCGTTTTTTTATATAATGCAAAAAAAACGGAACAGCGTCTGTCAATTTTAAACTCCAAAGGTCTCTATAAGGCGGATATAGAAAATATAACCATCGAAAAAAGTGACGCATTGATTTCTTATTTGCATAAAAATCAATCCGCACAGGTTATGAACAAACTGCCCAAATATGTCCGCAAATCTGCGGGTGCACGCGCCCTGGCGAGCATAAATACGGAACTCATCTCCCCAATCACGACTGCCCGCAATCAGGAAGATGCCCTTATTTGTCTGGGACCGCGGGTCAACGAGAAACCTTATCAGAAAAATGAACTTGAGATTCTGCAAACGATTAATCATATCGTATCCATAGCTCTGTCTAATGCTTCTCTTTATGACGAAGTGATCCAACTCTCCTATACAGACGGTATGACCGATCTGCATAATTTCAGGTATTTTGAGATGCGCCTGAAAGAGGAAATTCTGCGTCATACACGTAGTAAACAGGGTGTATCTCTGATTATTCTCGATGTTGATCACTTCAAAAATTATAATGATACCCTCGGTCACCAGGCTGGTGATGAGGTTTTAAGAAAATTAGCTCTAATCTTAAAAGACACGGTGCGTGAGAATGATATTGTTGCCCGATATGGGGGTGAAGAATTTGCTGTAATCTTACCAGGCGTAGGTAGAGAAGGTGTTATAATCCTGGCAGAACGACTCAAATCTCACGTGGCAGATGCTGCATTCCAGGATGAACACGTGCAGCCGTTAGGAAAATTAACCGTCAGTGTTGGTACCGCCTCTCTCCCTATTGACGCATCGACATCAACCGATCTCATATACAAAGCCGATACAGCATTGTATGCGGCAAAACATGCCGGTCGGAATTGTGTAAAACAATTTTCACCTGAGATAACCTCATCCAAATGAAAATAGGTATCACATGCTATCCTACCTATGGCGGAAGTGGCGTCGTAGCAACCGAACTCGGAAAAGATCTTGCCAAAAGAGGCCATGAGGTTCATTTTATCGCCTATGCACTTCCTTACCGGCTTAGCACCGTCTCACCGCAACTATTTTTTCATGAAGTTGAGGTATTAAAATACCCTCTTTTTGAATATCCACCCTATAGTCTTTCCCTTGCCTCAAAAATGGCAGAAGTCATTAATTTTCAGAAACTGGACATCATGCATGTGCATTATGCCATCCCCCATGCGACCAGTGCTTACCTTGCCCGGCAAATGATGGATACTAATCCCTTTAAATTTGTGACGACGCTCCATGGGACAGATATCACACTCTTAGGAAGTGATCCATCATTTTTTAAAATCACCAGATTTAGTATTGAACAGAGTTCTGGCATTACAGCCGTCTCCAAATTCTTAAAGGATAAAACGATGGAGGTTTTCAATATCGGAAAAGATATTGAAGTAATACCGAACTTTGTACCCTTCAAGTTCGATAACATAAAGTTTGATAAAAAAATACGCCGTTGCTTCGCCAATGATGATGAATACATCATCACCCATATTTCAAATTTCAGACCATTAAAAAGAATTACTGACATTATTCCCATTGTAAAAAAAATCAGCAAAAAGTTAAAAATCAAGATTCTCATGGTCGGCGACGGTCCGGAACGATATTTAGCGGAAGAACAGTGTCGAAAAGAAAATTTATGCCCGCAGGTGTTATTTCTTGGTAAACAGGAGAATATATCAGAATTGTTATCAATATCAGACCTTTCACTGATACCAAGCGCCTCCGAGAGTTTTGGTCTGGTGGCTCTCGAGTCTATGGCCTGTGGTACTCCCTGTATCTCAACAAATGCCGGAGGATTACCTGAAGTTAACAGAAATGGCGAGACGGGCATTACCGTTGATGTCGGTGATATTGACGGTTTTGCCGATGCAATTCTGAATATTTTATCTGATAAGGAACGGGCCAAAAAGATGGGTAAGAATGGCAGGGAGATTGCCAGAACATTCTACTCTGCCGAAGTAATCATTCCAAAATATATTCATTATTATGAAAAGATTTTAAGTGAGAAATAACCCCCTGATCATCGCCCATCGTGGTGATAGAAAAAACGGTATTGAGAACACCATCGATGCCTGTGAAAAAGCCCTGGCCCTTGGTGCGAACGCTCTGGAGATTGATATTCGCCAAAGCGGATCCGGAGAGATCGTTGTTTTTCATGACTTCTCATTAAAACGAATGTTCAATCAACCGGGATATGTGGGAAGAACACCCCTGGATGTATTAAAAACCTATCCTTACATTTCCAGGGAAAAAAGTGATCCTCCTCAATATATAGAAACGCTTGATAATTTTTTAGAACAGTTTAAGAATCGTATTCCTATAAATTTTGATGCGAAGACTATCCATTTTTTTGATTTCAAATTTGCAGAAAAGATCATTAAAACCATTAAGCGTCATGATTTAATGGATTCGATCTGGGTTTCCTGTTTCAATCCTTTCCTTTTACAAATACTTAAAATAAAGGAAAAGAAAATTCGAACCGGATATTTTTTGCAAGGATGGGCCTGGTTGCATACAACATATGATCGTATAACATGGACTGACGCATGGCATCCCTATTATAAAGTATTAAATAAAAAGCTGATACATAAAGCACAAAAATTGGGCAAGGAAATTTATGTTTGGACTGTAAATGAAGATGATGATTTAAAAAAAGTTATGGACTATCCGGTTAATGGTATTATTTCTGATGAGGTTAAATCCGTAAAGCAATTACTTGATGGTAAACTCTAAACAAGGAAAGCAAAACCAGCCGTATTAAAAATCGCGAATGGCTTCCTCGACCGTGTCATATAACTTAAATACTTTATCCAAATGTGTTACTTCAAAGGTCATACGTACATGGGGATGTAAACCTGTAATTTTTATTTCTCCGTTTTGCGGTGAGGCATTTTTCATTCCTGAGACCAGAGATCCCAAAAAAGAACTATCCACAAATTCAACATAACTTAAATTGACGATTATTTTTCCGTTCCCACTCTTAATCTCAGATAATAAACGCTCTTTAAGGGTAGGTGCAATATTACCGGTTGCCCGCCGTGTATTTACCTGCACAACCAAGAATTCGTTTCGTAATGTCCAACTGAAATCTTGACTTTTATCGGTTTCGATAATTCTTACCCCTTTATGCTATTATAGCCAAAAACTTTGTTATTTTAGTAAAGATTTGATATTATCTCCCACAGTACTTAAACGCCTTCTTCTTTTCAATGTAACATCAATTTCTGCAATTGGCAATGGATTATAAAAATATTGGAAATATTTATGAGGGGAGATATGTGAGACTTTTTCCGGGGTTGAACAATTAATCATTATGCGGGGTGAAATAAACTACAACGAAAAAAGGAGTATTTTTCGTATAAACCTTTAAGGGGCGATTTTTTATCGATATTTGGAACAGGACAGAAGAGACTATGTAAGTAAAAGACTTAAAAAAAAGGGCGGTTAAACCGCCCTCAATCATTTAATTTACTGTTTCTTTCAGATTTTTTCCTGCCTTGAATACAGGGGCCTTGCGGGCCGGTATTTTAATCGAAGCACCGGTCTGGGGATTCCTTCCTGTACGAGCCCCGCGGTGGCTTACAGAAAATGTTCCAAAACCAACCAATGTTACGCTTTTTCCCTTTTTTAAAGATGATTTAACACCTTCAACAAAACTTGACAGTGCAGATTCTGCGTCTTTTTTTGACAAACCAGTCTTGTCCGCCATGTAAGTTACTAGCTCTTGCTTGCTCATCAATAATCCTCCTGTGAATATGGTTAAATAGATTTAAATTCAGGAAACTAAAAAAAAATTATTCTGTGTTGATTATAATATTTATTTATTAATAGTAGAATGATTGAATTTCCCAAATGACAGTCTAAAAGTCAAGTAAAAAGTACGGTGAAGTGAGTTTATAAGCAGAATTAATACGACTGATAAGGAGGAAATGATTTCCGCAAAAAGCAGGGGAGTTATGTTTTTATTTCAGATTTTATTATTTCTTTGGCCACATTCTCCAAAACGTGAGAATTTTTATAATAACCGTTTTGGATACGTAACCGGATTAAATCTAACTTTTGTTCCTCAAGGGAAAATCTTTTACCATTTTTTCTCATTTGTTCTTTTTTCATTTCAGTGTCAATTATCGTCACCTAGTAATTTTTTTATAATCGGTGAGGTTTAAGAAAACTTTAATTTTCCAGAGAAATGTTTTCCGGGTAAAATGTGCAGAGAGGGTAAGATAATGAAGAATATATTTTACAGATTTAATTATTCCGGATCAGCAGAAGAAACCATAGGTAATTCAATAATAAATCTATTTCCCACCTTATTATCAAGATCAAGCCACATACGACCTTTATGGGCATCTACTGCCAATTTACAAAATGTAAGACCCAGCGCACGATCTACACGGTAGCCGCTGTTCTTAATTTCGGTTTGAGAAAATTTTTCAAATATTTTGTCATGATAATTTTTAGGAATCTGGGTTCCGCTATCATGGGTAATAAACTGTATATTGTTATTGTCACTGACACTTGTAGTAATGGTAACCTTACCATCTTCCACAATATTGGTTACAGAAAAATTAATCAGATTTTCAAATACACGTTCTATGACAGACCTATCCACCACCAGTTCTGGAAGATTTGAATCGAGCTCAGTTACTATCTGTTTTTCCTGATTCTCCGGATAATCTTTAATTCTATTAATGATATCTTCGATAATTCGATTAATGTCTGCTTTATCATTCTTTAATTTAATCGTTCCTTCTTCTATGCGTGAGATATCAAGCAGGTTTACGACCATCCTCAACAATTGCTGGCTGCTTCGTTCAATCCGTTGGGTATATTTTTTCAGAATTTCTATCGGAAGATTCTGCATAGACATAGACATCATCTGAAGATTACCCTGGATTACAAATAATGGATTCTTCATATCATGAACAATAAGATTGATTAGATCTTCCTTAAATTTGTCCATGCCCAGGAGAGAGGTATTCTTGTCAGCTAATTCCTTGTTTTTTGCCTCAAGTTCATCATGATATTCTTTGAGACGCAGCAGAGACTTTACCCGGGCTAGAAGTTCTATATTCTCAAAAGGTTTCGAGAGAAAATCATCCGCGCCAACTTCCAGCGCACGAACTTTATCCTGCAGCTCTTTCAGAGCAGTTAACATGATGACAGGTATAAACTTTGTTTCCTGATTTTTCTTTATCCGCTCACAAACTTCATAACCATCCATCTTCGGAAGCATGATATCGAGAAGAATAATATCCGGATGCTCTTTCTCCACCTTGGTGATGGCACTGAGCCCATCTTTTACCGTAATTATATCATACCCTTGGGGTTTTAAAAAATAAACCAGGAGATCCATGTTTTCCTGGTTGTCTTCAACAATCAATATTTTTTGTTTTTTGGTAGTGGGCATCTGATATTATATGGTTTGGATAATAAACTACCATTAATATAAGATATTTAAATATTTAAGTGCAAATAATTTTATGGGAGACTTAATAAAAAAGGTGTGATAAATTAAATTCCGGAAATCCAGGGATAAACCGGAAACTATTAACGCCTCTGGCGTTTACTCGTGTTCGCATCCTAAGCATAGATCATTTTTGTCATAGATTTTTTCAATTTTATGATTGTTTCCGAATGAATCTGCGAAATGCGCGATTCTGACACATTTAATATTTTCCCGATCTCTTTAAATGTAAGTTTTTCATAATAATAAAGAGTAATTGCCAACCGGGTTTTTTCCGGTAATTGTTGAATTGCTTCGAGCAGCGTTTTCCTCATTTCTTCCTCTTCTATATTATTATCAGCATAGGTGTTTTCTTCTAATTCAATCATATCATAAAGGTTCTGACCATTTGAGTCGTCAATGGGACGATCAAGGGATAACATATTTAAACCGTTCATTTGTTTTTTCCAATTATCAAGTTCTTCTTTCTCAATTCCCAAACCGTGTGAAACTTCCTTGTCGGTATAAGAACCACCAAATTTCTGATCTAGTTCGATAGTCTTTTCCTTGTACATATTAGATTTGTTCCGCAATGATCGGGGAATCCAATCCAGCTTTCTTAGCTCATCAATAATTGATCCTTTAATACGCGGTATTGCATAGGTTTCAAATTTTATACCATAATCAAGATTAAATCTTTCTAAAGCTTCTGCTAAACCAAGGGTTCCAATATGATAAAGATCCTGTTCCTCGATTGCCGGAGGAAAACTTTTAATCATCTTCCGTACAACGTACTTTACCAATCCCAAATAACGAAGTATCAATTCCTGACGTAACTCTGGATTTCCAGTTGCTTTGTAAGTTTTCCAAATCTGATCTGTGTTTGCTTGATACATAGTCTCTTCCCCTCCTCAGAGTAATAATTATTTATCCGGTGAGAATGAATACTCGCATGATCTATGCCAAAATCCGTTGATCCCTTCTGTATTTTATTTGTAACCTCTTTAATAACAATTAGATAAACCACAATATTTAAATATTTATTAGATATTTTTGTCTGAATTCTGATCATAATTATTAAGAAGTGACTGGATTTTCGACAGTAAAACTGACGGGATACTCAACACCTCCGGCTGTAAGATTTCATACAATACCGGGACATTATTTTAATTGATTTTGCTAAGCTTCTGCGTTTAGTATCCGATATCATTAATATAGTATCATAACATTTGTTTTAACAATAAGGTCTTATGATGAAATCAATATCTATCCTTTTTATATCATTCGTCTTTGTATTTACACTACAGGCACAATCCCCCTTTCCAACAGACGAGGATCCAAATAGTATTACCGGTGGACTGGGTGTAACCTGGATAGATGGTGTCAGTTACACCACATTTTCAGTGACGCCCGATCTTAGCTTTGGCAAATTTGGAGTGGGTTTAAGAATAGAATTACTTTTCGATAATCAGGATAATTTTAAATTCAGAAAAATCGGCTGGGAAGGCGGTGCAGGTATCGCCCGGGCCATCCGATATCTCCGGTATGGCCATAAAGGTGATCCGCTATACGCCCGCCTGGGTTCACTTGTATCCGCTACTCTGGGTCACGGCTTCATTATGTGGCATTACAGCAATGAGGCCAATTACGATCAAAGAAAAATTGGTTTGGGTCTTGATCTTGATTTTGAAAGTTTTGGAATGGAATCTGTAATCAATCACCTGGGAAATTTTGATATTTATGGTGGACGGTTGTATTATCGCCCGCTGAATAATTCGGATATTCCGGTTCTTGGAAATCTTGAACTTGGAGCAACAGCCGTAACCGATCGAAATCCGGATAATAATAAAGAAACCGATGATGGTATTACCGAATGGGGCCTCGATATCGGACTTCCCCTCATCAAGACAGATATCTTCAAAACAATTCTATACTTTGATTATGCAAAATTGGTGGATTTTGGTGAAGGTAAAGTTATCGGCGTCAATTTTGGTTTTCCGGACATTGTCGGACTTTTTAGTTTAGATGCCAAACTGGAGAGACGCTGGTTAGGAGACAAGTTTATACCGAATTATTTCAACACACTTTATGAATTACAGCGGGGTTTACCTCTCGGCCTGGATAAAAGGAGTATTCTAGAACTGAGCACCAAATCAAAAGGCGTCTTTGGCGAATTGGCAGGAAATATTGCCGGAGCAGTGAAATTAATCGGCAGTTATCAGCACCAGGATGGTGTACCCAACAGCGGCCTTCTTCATTTGGAAGCCCGGTTGTTCGATATCATACCCGGCATTCGATTGTTAGCCTATTACGACAAAACAAATGTAGAAACATTTAAGGATCTTCGCACACTGGATATCTATTCTCAGGCAATTGCAGAATTGGGTTATATGACCTATGGATTTCTAATGGTCTCCATACGTTATCGATGGAACTTTATAAAAACTGAAGACGGAAGCTATGTACCCCAGGAAAGGTTCGAACCCCGGTTATCATTAAATTTTGATTTATAATCTCCTTACCTCGATCAAAGACCATCCTGAGGCAGATTGCCATTTGCCTCAGGATTACATAAATTCAATCTGTTGATTTTACTTCTTTCTCATCAATTTCTTCTAATATTTTTATACCTTTGGGCAATCCCCTGCTCGATTTAAACCTCCATTACCTAACCTGATCTATTCACAAAAATATCACGCAGACGCAGAGAAAAACTTATTTATAAAATTTTCAAAAAAAATTAAAAATAATTTATTACAATTTCACTATGTTGACGTAAATCATTTAAAAATAAATCGTTGCGTCGCTGCGCCGTTGCGAGAGATGAATTAACCAGGCTAAAACAAATTTTGGTACAAATATTGCCTTTATTTTCTAAAAAGGACTGTCAGAAAATGAAAGAAATAATGTATAATAGCCTCCAGAAACTTTTTATTGATCCTTTGATCGATGTTCTATTCCCGCCGCTATGTTATATCTGTTATTCTCTTTTACCTCCTCATCGGAAAATTATTTGCCAGGTTTGCTGGGAAAAGATTCCCCTTTTTAAGGGAAATCTGGATAATTCGTTAAAAAATAGGTCATTCGATAATCTTTTTATTCTCTTTGAATTTGAAGAGACCATACGATTACTGATACATCTACTGAAATACAAACATCATCTTACCCTGGCACAATACTTTGCCAGAGAAACCACTAAATGTTTTCCATTCTTCCACGATCGACAGTATACGGCTATCGTTCCCGTCCCGCTATATAAAACCAGAAAAAGAGAAAGAGGATATAATCAGAGTGAAGAATTGTCTAAAGCACTGGGGCAGTTGTACCATATTCCGGTTAATACCGAACTGTTGTTGCGTATGCGCTATACCGCCTCACAAACCAGAATGTCCAGAGAGGAAAGAGAGAAAAATGTAAAAAATGCATTTTATTGTCCACATAAAATCCAGGAAACAAGAATTTTACTGGTTGACGATGTTATTACTACCGGGAGTACTATGGAAGCTTGCATTCAGGTATTGAAAAAGGCAGGAAATACTGAAGTGGATGTTTTCGCCATCGCCCATCCGCAGGGAAGTGCGGACGAGAATAATCACATTTAAAGAACCTTAAATTTCACGACCCTTTTATACTCAATTAAAAACAAAAGAAAATCCAGAGCATATACAAAACAGGTAACCCAGGCAACACCGAGAATGCCGAAGATCGGTATCACGATGATGCTTATTATTATCTGAGTCGACGGAATGAAAATCGAAATATTGCGGACAATTTTCCCCTGTTTGTGTGCCATAAGAAAGAGAACATATGGCTTACTAAGTCCTGAAAATCCAAAGGCCAAAGCCAAAGGTAGCAAAAGTGCAATAGTAGATAAATAGTGGTCTGAAAATAGATAATGAATAATGGGTTTACGCAGAATGATAAAAAGAACCACAGAAATTGACACAAATATTAGATTACCTCTACTTAACTTCTGATTGATTTTTTGATCAGTAGCAAATTGCTTAAACAAACTCGTCGCCAGTGAGGT
This sequence comes from uncultured Calditrichota bacterium, assembly GCA_964489835.1. Classification (GTDB taxonomy): domain Bacteria; phylum Calditrichota; class Calditrichia; order JAJRVZ01; family JAJRVZ01; genus CAZBBC01. Next base: position 58,591 of record CAZBBC010000012.1, on the reverse strand, counting down.
GGAGAAATGAGAAAGTGGATAGGCTAGAGTAAAAGCCAAAGCATAATAGGCTAAGGCCTGACTGTCGAGAAAATACGAAATGATAAATTTATCTGCATGAATCAAAATTTCAGCCCACATCGTACCTATAAAAACATGACTTCCATAGGACTTTGCTTCTTTCCAGATTTGGATCGATTTACTCTTTATCATATTAAATGATGGTTTAAGGTATATCCATACAAAAATTAAAGTCAGTAAAATTCCCCAGAACATCATTGTTAAAGTCATATGAAGCGTAAATCGCCCATAGAGAATTACAACTATCAAAAGGATCAAATAAATGAAGCGTGGTGTAATTGTAATTATACCAAGTATATTTATACGTCCTGATCCGCGAAGGACACGCGAAAGGTGGGATACAAGAACAAATAACCCGATAGCATAGGAAAAATCCTGGCACAATATTCCTATCTTTACCTGAAAAAACGAATCAACAAATCCACTGGTAATGAAAAGAATCAAGACAGAAAACAAAGCAAATATTACTGCCCAAAACAGACTGGTCCCGATGAGTTTTTTTTCTTCACTTTTATCCCTGTTAACGGCCAACAAACGGGAGATACTTTCAAATACACCAAAATCAAAAAAAGATCTCCCTAAAAGAATAAAAGTTATAAAAAATGAATACTGGCCATAAGCAGCTACCTGCAAATATTGGGTATTTAACTTAGCAAGTACCCATCCAAGAAATATATTAGTTAATAGAGCCCCATAATAAACAAGTATTTTTGGATAGGGTTCTTTGTGAAATTTTATCTTCACTCTCTTTTTTGCCTCAATTGACGGAGATCATAAATTCGAATTTCCGGACCTGGCGACCAAAAATCAGGTTTAAACACTTTAATAGGTTTATAATATTCGAATAGCTGCTGGTAGAAATCCTGAGTTTCCATGATTCCAATCTGTATTCCTGCTGAATAATCTCTGATATCTGCTGTTAAGTATCTATTAAAAAACCAACTATTACAGATCAGATAATCTGTCCGTTCATGTATTAGCTCGATGAGTGTTCGCCTTCTAAAGCGAACCAGATCAGATTCATAAGGATTATTTGTTTTCAGGGTACAGGAGGGATTGGCCACCAGGATAGGGATGAAATTTATCTGTCGCGGATCTTCTTTATATTTTATAATTTCCTGTTTTATCGGTTCCGGAAGCATTTTTGCACCTGCACCGTAAATCAAATATCGTTCGATGTCAAACACACCCAGATCATAATGGGTGTTATCATAACAGACAAATTCATCCTGATTAATATTTGAAATGATCCAGTCAGTTGTTTGTTCACGTGTATCTTTGTCTAGTAGTAAAACACAGGTATAAATAATCTTTAGGGTTGCTGCTATAAAAATTATATAGAGAATAATTATACGAAAATAGTTTTTTATTTTCTTATTCTGAATTAGTTCAAGGGAAAAAAATCCTCCCAGTATTATCCATGCAGGATAAATAGCGAACAGATAATCAATTCCTTTTTTTGTCCAAGTTCCTACATAAAAAAATGTCAATAAAATAACAGAAAGAGCTGCGATGTGCTTTTTATCTCCTTGCCAAAAAAAGTATATCGTAGCACAGATAAATATCAAACCGATTAATAATTCATCCTGTATCAGTTGTGCTGTTTCCCATATAAAAGGTATTCCCCGCTCTGCACTCACAGCACTATACATCTGTGCTGATACAAGCCGCAGTCCTTCATAATACCGTTGTGGATAAACCAGCCAGAGTGGATTGGTCGCAAAAAAACCAAGACTTACGCCACCAAAAGATAATATAATTGTCGGTATTAATTTAATTTTATGTAGTCGCCATAGTTGAAGAATAACAACTAAAAGACCAGCCAATAAAAACCCTGCATTATATTTTGCCGCAACAGCCAGACCGGAGTACAATCCTGCAAGGAAAAAATTGACTTTAACAGGTGTATCAAAAACTTTATAAAAATAGATCGTTGCCAGCGTAGAAAAGAAAACCAAGAGAGTATCAGGAGTTGCCTGGTAGCTGTATTGATAAAGGTATGAGCTGAAGGCCATAAAAGCCGCAGCGATCCGGGCAATATTCTCGTTGGCATATTTTTTAAGAAATTTATAAAGAATATAAATGGAAATAAGGGATATGGTAACATTAAATGAACGGGCAATAATATAAAAGCCGGAAGGTTCTACCAGAAATTGAACAGCAAATGAGTAAATATTATCAATAAATCCCATAAAATGAGAAAGGATATAAAAAACAGCGAATAAAAAAAATAATAGATAAGAAAAAAATGTAGGATATATATATATACCAGGGTCGATAGTTTTTTGAGCCCCGAAATTCAATGCAATTTTTGCCAGAAAATACTCGGTCGAATTATTCACCGCCGGCAGGCTATCCAATATCCCCGGTATTCTAAATATTAAGGTGATTAATAGTATCAAATAGATAAATCTATCATCTTTGAATATTTTCATAAATCCGATTCATTTTTTTTGCTTCCAGCTCCCAATTAAGTTTTTGGGAGGCTTCTCTGGCATTTTTGCGCCATTCATCCAATCTTTCAATATCTGAAACCATAAAATTAATCGTGTCCGCGATTTTCCCGATATCAAAAGGATCAACCGTTAGTCCTACTTTATATTCATTAATATACGCCTGGAAAGTATCAATATTACTCGCTAAGATGGGAATACCAGCCATGATATATTCAAAGAATTTATTAGGTAATGCATACGCATAATTTATACTAGTAGGTTCAAAAAGAGCAATACCCAGATCTGCACAGGCAGTGGCACTGATTAATTGATCAGTCGCAATATATCCCGCAAAGGTGACTCTATCTTCTAATCGATTTTTTTCTATTCTTCGCCTTAATTTTTCCTCCAATTCTCCACCACCAATGAGTACTAATTGTGCTCCTGGTACATGCGGAAATGCATCTATAAGATTTTCCAGTCCCCGGCCAGGCCGGAAATGACCCTGGTATAAAATAATTTTTTTTTGGAGCGGGTGTATTTCCGGTATAGTGAACTTTTTCTTCGGAATTTCTTTTTTGGGTAAATTTCTGATCACTTCAATTTGTTTTAATCTCGGATATTTTTCACGATATAATTTAGCCAATGGTTCGGATACAGCTAATAGTATATGCACTTGCGGTATAGCCAGAGATTCAATAAGTATCCAGATCTTTTTTTTGATTTTATTGCGGGTAAAAATTTCCAATCCCGGATAATACTCATGTGCATCATATATGAGTTTGCATTTTGAAAAAATGGTCGATAGAACAGCAGCTGGGAGTACCCATAGATCATGGCAATGGATGATATCCGGACGCTTTTTGAAAAGAAAGAGGACTAACTTCCAGTTAAAATGCAAAAACTTTAGCGGACCACCCCGGTAATATGGCGTCAGAATACGCCAGAGGAGATAATTTTTCTTTTTTTCCTGGTTTTTTTCAAAAGGTTTGCCCAGTGCGACAATCCATACATTATATCCTGCTTCACTGGCACTTCCTGCCTGATTTTGAATCCGTCTTTCATAGTCGATGGGATTAATCGTGATATGACAAATGACCATCTTATTGACGATCCTTTTTTTTCAATGAAATCGCCATATGTGTTTTTTGGGTGGAAAGAAGATAACAACCGTTTCGAATTTTACCTATTTTGACGTCCTTGCAGATGCTTGGTTCCACGGCTCCTATAAACTCTACAGCTATCTGATGCTGTCCTTCCGGGAGGGTGATTTCTATTTCTGGCTGTTTATTTTTAGGGTGTCCTACACTGATATTTATACGCTCACGCCTGCGCTGCCATTGTAAATGCTCCTTCAGAGTAGCGATATAGATTTTTTTCTTTTTTAGCTCCTCATGAAGATACTCCCATAATTCCTGATACGGTTGCCTCAGATAATTACTTGGATGGAACAGGCTTACCATTAATCCATTGAATCTGGATACTTGATGTATCAATTCTGATATTATCTCTTTTGATTTTTGAATTTTTTCTCCGGATTCAGGCAGGTTATATTCAAACAAGTGCAAAGAAAATTCAGTTAAAGACTGTGGTTTATCTTCGAATACATCATAAGTTATAAAAGGATGAGACGTACCGGCACGAAATCCACTTTGATAATTATATCCCAGTGACGAGTCATAACTAAGGGATGCCTTTTCAGCAAAAACCCAGAGTCTGGGAAATTTAGCGCGAAGGAAATGTTGCCGCATACCTTCAATTTTTTCAGCACTGATTAATTCCAATTTTCTTTTTTCTTCCCTGTAATACTTTGGTTTGTCAAAGGCAAATTTACTGGGATGAAGTGCAATTTCATGTCCTGCTGATTTTAATTGATCAAACAATTTTCTATACTTCTTTGTCGAAATATTATAACGATAATGGGAACCTTCCATTGTTTTAGCCAAAAAGAAAAAAGTAGCGCGCCATCCCATCGATTTATAGAAATTCATCAATTCAGGGAAATTCCAGTTCTGAGCATCTTTATTGCTCATCTCCTTATTGATCAGTTCAAATGCTTGTTTGTTACCCAGGAAACGTTGAAAATATCCTTCTGCTTTTTTTTTCAATTTTGTGCTAAAATGCACTCCTCTGGTGATATCCACATCATGGGTTAATGCTACCCCCATTTCCTCACCGCCCGGCCAGCGCAGGACCCTTACAGCTATTTTTTTATCGTACCCGATCCTTGCCCTGATAATTTCATCAAAATAGTCTATCAACACATCTACAACCGGTACCTTTAATTCCTGATACCGCGAGAGGATGGAAGTCGAAAAATCAGTTGCTGTTTCATCGGTAAAGTGCCGCCATCTTTCCTCATAGCGACTAAGATGATAGAACACATTTAAAAAAATATCTACCGGAATTAACCAGGAACCCGACTTGGTTTTCTTATAAAAAATACCATTCTTGTCCGGTATCCATCCGCATAAATTTGTCTCATCTGCCTTGTTTCCGATAACCGGCAAGGTGTGACCGCCCCATTCAAAAAGATTAATCGCCCGCTCTGCCTTGTCAAGATTTTCAATCTGTTCTGAATTATATATAATTATTGCAGGTTTAGTAAATGATTGGTCAAATGTTGCTATTGGATGATAGGCAATGGATAGGTCATGAGGTTTAAATGTTTTTGGATCAAATATAATGCGATAGGGGTAACCTATTCTGCGGGCGATCGTGCGGACAGCATATTCCAGCCGCCGGGAAAAAAATTCTTTTTCAATAAGAAAGTTGATATTCATAATATACGATTTTTACGCAAGCGATATTGGTGAGTCTGAATGAACCAGGAGAGTGGTTTTTTAACCTTGTTGGTAATGCGAAAGCCCTGAACTAATTCACCTCCAAAGCTTCTTTTAAATTGTTCAATCTGCGGATGATCTGCGCCCATAAAGTCAAAATATTTGTGACTGTTAACAAACTGCATCAGGATCTGGTTTACAAGATAGGCCGAACCTATGCCACTTTCATCTGCACTCCCTGCCAGAAGATCAAAAATGGTATCCTCATCGATGACGACGACACGCGCTGCCCGAATCTTCCCGTCTAATTCAAATAAAAATAGTTTTACCTGAGAAAGGTTGAGAGCCGTTTCAAGCAAAGTCTGTAAAGCACACACTGAAATATGGGGGCGGATACCGTGACGATAATAGCTTTTGATGATCAAATCAACTATCAGCGGCCAGTCTTCTGACTCTCTGACAACAGCACCCTGTTTAGCAGCCTGTTTAAGTTTTTTACGCAGATTTTGATTAAAATTATTAATCAGATTTTCTTTTTCATCCAGAGTCACCACATAGTTGTATTTAGGTTCTACCACGGCCCCCTGCCACAGATAAGCACGCATATCTTTGTTGCTTGCCTGCGAATCAAGAATCCAGTAATCATAGTTTCTGTGCAGATACTCCTCGAACGCAGCAGAAATGTTTAATTGCATATGAATGGTTTTCTGATATTTCTCATCTGTTGGCTGGTAATAGAACGGTGCTGTATAAGGAAATAGAGGTGTTGGTGTAATCATTCTCCATATTAATTTTTTATGCTCAAAAAAAATCATCCCACCGACAGGCTGTTCATTTTTAACACATATCAGCGTTTTAAACTTACGGCTAAATGTGTTGGAAATAATATTAGCCCAGGTAATGGAATGAAAAAAATTACCCTGTGGAGATTTTTTTACAAAGTTATCCCACAGGGCAGAATCTGATCCCTGAACCTCAATAATTTTTAGTGAAGAGTAGTTCTCAGCCATCGTGAGAACAAATTTATGATTTATCGAGCAGTTTTACAATAATTGCTTTTTGCACATGCATCCGGTTTTCAGCTTCATCAAACACAATCGACTGTGGACCATCTAAAACTTCATCGGTTATTTCACTACCGCGGTGCGCCGGCAGGCAATGCATGACTTTAGCATCTGATTTGGCATGCGACATCAATTCACTGTTTACCTGAAAATCCTTAAACACCCGTTCACGTTCCCGGGCCTCATCCTCCTGCCCCATACTGGCCCAAACATCGGTATAAACAATATCAGCATTGAGGACAGCTTCCCTCGGATCTGATAATACTTTTATACAACTGATCTTTTTCTCCCTGGCCTGCGCCAGCGTTACTTTATCCGGTTCATATCCGGAAGGTGAACAAATGACCAGATCGAAGGAAAGAATTGAGGACAGGTTGATCCATGAATTCGCTACATTATTTCCATCACCAATATAAACAATTTTTAAATTATCCAATGTGCCCCGAAATTCCCGGATTGTAAACATATCAGCCATTATTTGACAGGGATGATTGTAGTCGGTTAATCCATTAATTACCGGCACAGAAGCAAATTCTGCCAATTCCAGCATATGCTTATGATCAAACAGACGCGCCATAATGATATCATTATAACGCGAGATTACCCGGGAAATATCACAAACCGCTTCCCTTTTCCCAATCCCAATATCATTGGGAGAGAGATACAACGCATAACCACCTAACTGATACATACCTGTTTCAAAAGAGATACGTGTCCGGGCGGATGGTTTGGCAAAGATCATGGCCATGGTTTTCCCCGGACATAAATGATGTTCTATACCCCGATGGGTTTTATCTTTTAATTCTTCTGTCAGATCAAATATATCGATGATTTCTTCTTTGGAATAATCTGAAATGGATAAAAAATGTTTTATCACTTCTGCTCCCTTATTTCTGTTTCTCAGATCAGCTGTTATAAAATATACTTGCTCAGGTCTTCATCCTCAACAATCGTTTCCAGTTTTTCTTTCACCATCTTCCCGTCAATGGTGATTTTCTTTGCTCCCATTTCAGGCACATTAAAAAGTATATCTTCCAGCAACGTAGACATAATAGTATGCAGACGCCGGGCGCCGATATTCTCGGCTTTGGTATTCACCAGTGTGGCAATTCTGGCGATTTCGGCGATTGCCCCCTTGGTAAATGACAAGGTCACATCTTCTGTCTCCAATAGAGCGGTGTATTGTTTTATCAGAGCATTTTCCGGTTCCGTCAGGATACGGATAAAATCTTTTTCACTCAGACTGTTCAACTCTACTCGGATTGGAAAGCGACCCTGGAGTTCAGGGATCAGATCTGAGGGTTTTGAAACATGAAACGCCCCTGAAGCAATAAATAAAATGTGATCTGTTTTTATGACCCCATATTTTGTAGCTACAGACGTACCTTCAACAACCGGTAACAAATCCCGTTGTACACCCTCCCGTGAAACATCGGGACCATGTTTTCCTGAATTCGAACCGGCAACTTTATCAATTTCATCGAGAAAAACAATACCGGAATTTTCCACTCGCTGCGTCGCTTCCCGGATAACTTCTTCCATATCAATCAGCTTCTGCGCCTCTTGTTGTGTCAGGATCAGCAATGCTTGTGGAACCGTCGTTTTCCGTTTTTTCATTTTTTTAGGCATCATACCGCCAAATATATCCTGCAGATTCATTCCCATTTCCTCGATTCCCATAGGCGAAAATACTTGAAGCATGGGCGTAGAATCGGTGGGAACATCTATTTCGATTGTACGGTCATCCAATTGTCCTTTTTGGAGTTGTGCGCGCAATTTCTCCCGTGTACGCTGATGGCGCAGTTCCAGTTCATCGGTTTCTCCCATTTCACCGACCGGTTTCTGACGGGAAGAGATCGGTGGTAATAAAATATCCAGTAATTTTTCTGTTGCATTTTCCCGTGCTTTCTTCTCTACGGTCTGGGTTTTATCCTGGCGTACCATCTGCACACTGATATCCATCAAATCACGAATAATTGAATCAACATCACGGCCCACATAGCCAACTTCAGTAAACTTTGAGGCCTCAACCTTAATAAAGGCCGCATTTGCCAACCGCGCCAGGCGTCGCGAAATTTCTGTTTTACCTACACCAGTAGGACCTATTAGTATAATATTATTCGGCATGATCTCTTCGCGGAGATGATCTTTAACCATTTGACGCCGCCAGCGATTTCTTAAAGCAATGGCAACAGATTTTTTAGCTTGATCCTGCCCAATGATATATTTGTCGAGTTCTTTGACGATCTCACCCGGAGTAAATTCGTTCATTCAATAATTTTCCTTATAAGGATAAAATATTAATATTACTGTTTGTATAAATACATATATCCGCAGCGATTTGTAGCGACTCCTTTACAATTTCCTCGGTATTTAATGACGAATGTTTAACCAGACCCCGTGCAGCAGCCAGGGCATAGTTTCCGCCGGAACCAATGGCAATGATACCATCATCCGGTTCTATGACGTCCCCTGTACCTGATATAAGAAAAATGTATTTCTTATCCATAACCGCCAGCAAGGCCTCAAGACGGCGTAAATATTTATCCGTTCGCCACTCTTTTGCCAGTTCAACCGCTACCTTTGGTAAATTACCTGCATATCGTTCCAATTTTACTTCAAATTTTTCAAATAAGGTGAAAGCATCGGCCGCGGCACCGGCAAATCCTGCCAGTATGGTATCATTATACAATTTGCGTATTTTAACCGATTGATGCTTCATAACTGTCTGGCCCAGGGTTACCTGACCATCCCCACCCATGGCAACCTTTCCCTTATTCCTGACACCAATAATAGTGGTACCCATAAACCTGTCTGGTTTGTGCATTTGCATTATTTTTTCCTATGATTGATGGTATTGGTTAGACTTTCTTCCGTAATCTGGCCACAGAAATATTCAACTGTTCACGATATTTGGCCACGGTTCTCCGGGCGACCGGGAAACCTTCCCTGGTCAGAATTCGTGATATTTTCTCATCGCTCATCGGTTTAATCGAATCTTCATTATCCACCATTTCTTTAATTCGCGCCTTAACCTTTCGCGTGGAGACCTCTTCGCCATCATCCGTTTGAATTCGCTCAGTGAAAAAATATTTCAGTTCAAATATTCCATAATCTGTCTGAACATACTTACCGTTCGCCACTCGACTGACCGTTGAAATATCCATATTGATTATGTCTGCTATTTCACGCATGATCAGAGGCTTTATATGTGCAGGACCTTTTAAAAAGAATTCATACTGCTTTTCCACAATTGCCTGCATGACATTAATCATGGTAACTTTGCGCTGATAAATGGAACTGATAAACCACTTGGCTGATTCAATCTTCTTACGGATATACTGTTTGGTTTCCTTATCGGTATTATTTTTGTTTCGCAGTAACTGCTTATACGTCTTACTTATTCGCAAAGGAGGAATATTCCAGTCATTTAAAGTGACAATGAATTCATTTTCAACTTTTTCAACAATAAAATCAGGTATGATATAATTATGTTTTGAATTATAGAGCCCCTCCCCTGGCTTGGGGTTCAATCGGGAGATAATTTCGATATTTTTTCTCAAGGCATCCCGGTCTATCTGAAGATCCGTAACTATTTTATCATATCGTTTATTTTTAAAATCATCAAAATGATCGCGAATAATTCTCAGCGCCAGATCACAAGATGGTATTATTTCCTGGATTTGGACAAATAAACATTCTTGTAAATTACGGCTGCCAACACCGACTGGTTCGAATTTTTGTATTTTTTTAAGAACCTTTTCAACTCTTGCTGGTTCACAGTCAAAAATTTCGGCTATGCTTTCAATAGAAATTATCTCATCCAGATATCCGTCGTCTTTAATGTTCCATATTAAATATTCACCAACCTTTTGATCGAGTTCATCCAGTGATAAATAATTCAATTGTTCCATCAAATAATCGGTCATTGAACTGATCTCAATCTCTGGTTTCTCATAGTCCTCTTCATTCTTGTCACGTGGTAACCGATATTCGTAGGACTCTTCATCATTGATTAATTCATCCCAGTCGCTATCTGACTGAGCATCCTTCAATTCTTTAATATCCAAATCCGAATTTTTATCTTCAGGATCAGTAAGTTCCAGGTCATTCTCAACCTCGGCTTGCTCTTCCTGTGTTGCTTCAATAGATTCAACTTCCTCTTCCACCTCTTCTTCCAGTCCCTCTTCCAGTACAGGATTCAGTTCCAGTTCCGTCTGAATTTTCTGTTCCAGACTGAGGAGCGGTAATTGCAATAGTGTGGATAACAGGATTTGCTGCGGCGATAACTGCTGCACCAGCCCCATTCTCATTGATTGTGATAGTTGAACCATTATTAACCGTTCGTAAAAAATTTATTTATATTAATACGCGTGAACATTCAGATCCCTTCAACACGAAATGATATAAACGTGAGGTGAAGGACCGGATTTATAAAGTATTGGATTTCTAAGTGCTTCCGTGCGCAATATCTAATACAATTACAATATATTAGTTATAATAAAAATTGAACGCAAGAAATTTAGGCATGAAATTTGCATAAATCAAAATGAAAACAAGGCTTGTACCTGGTTAAAGGCTTTTAAATAAGGTGAATAATCCAGGTTGTTTATTGTTCGGACATTTGTGATTGACACTTTTCAACGATTTCTCTGGTCTGGGAAATAATTTTTCTGGCATTCTCAGTCAATACTGTCGTTTCTGATAGCCTCAGGATTTCCTGACAGCGATCTCTGCACTTTGGGAATTCTTTCAATTCTTTATAGATCAAAGCTAATTTAAAATCACATTTGAGTAAATGGGCTATATTCCGCTGCTTATCCGCTTCAATTAAACGGCGTAATTCCAGGTAAGCAGACGCGGCTCTATGGTAATCTTCATTCTTAAAATAAGCATGTGCCTTCGCCCACCACATAAATTGGCTCTGGGGATATTTTTCAACGATCTTTTCTGCAAAGTAAATCGCACGTTCTCTTTCCCCGTAATCGAGCAGTATATACACCAACTGATGCATGGCCATATACCGACTCAGGGAATCATGAGAAATGGCAACCGTTATCATTTTAATTCCTTCATCACGATCATCAGGAACAAAAGGTAACCAGGAAATAAATTTCAAACGACTATAACGCCAGTATTTGTATACACCGATTCCCAGATAGGCACCATAAACAGTCGAATCACTCTCGAGAGCTTCCTTTAAATCGCCTACCGACTTGATTCCGTTTGAGATAGCACCTAACCAGTTACCCGTAGCACCCTGGTTGTATGCTCTGTATCCATAAGCGCTGCCTTTATAAAACAATAATTGAGCATACATGGAATCTGGCAGAGCAGCACTGTTATCCAGTTGTTTTTCTACTAACTGAATGGTTTTATCTATAGCCATATCAAATTGATCTAATTCATCCTGATTTTCAAAATGTGTCATTTTTGAATTCAAAGTCGCTGCCAGATAAAAATACGCCCTGTAATCGTTTTGATTTTTTTCAATACGATTATATACAAGACGCAGAGCGCTGTCAAAATCGGTATTAATTGTCAGGTCAATGGTCGTTTTGATCCAATTATTACCGGCCATCAGTATATTGGTCGCCGAATAAAGGATCAGTATATATATCAGAAATCTGTTTCTTAACATGTGCCGCCTGTTCAATCTGTAATAATCATTAAGGGTGAGTATTAGAGAGAAATAAATTATGGAAGCAAGAGAATAAAGAAGTAAATCGGCGACAACCCATTGTTCTTAACCAACATTATTATTAAAAATAAAAAACTGATATTGAAGGATAACTTACCTCCGCATCAGGATATCATGATAGTTTTTAAAATCATCGAGTATGAGGCGTGTTCCCTCAGCAACCGAAAATAACGCATTATCTGCAACACTCACAGGAAGAGAGGTTTTTTCGGAAATCACCTCACTGAGCCCGGTTAAAAGTGATCCACCACCGGTAAGTATGATACCTCTATCGACTAAATCGTTTACTAACTCTGCCGGTAATTTCTCCAGGGTATTCATGATTGCAGAAATAATTGTCTCGACCACATCTTTTGTAGCCTCGACAAAACAGCTGTTGGTTAGGATTAACTGACGGGGAAGTCCGTTTTGTACATCCAGACCCTTTATTGTAACTGCTTGTCCATTATGCTTATCAGAGACCGTACCGAAAGATATTTTCAAACGTTCAGCAGTTGTTTCCCCAATTCGCATATTGTACTTCATCTTAAAATAGCGTATGATCGCTTCGTTCAATTCGTCCCCGGCGATACGAATGGTATTATCAACAACTATCCCACCATAATTTATAACTGCGATATCTGTAGTTCCACCACCAATATCGACGATCATATGTGCATCTTTACCCTTAACATCAATACCAATACCGATGGCTGCGGCCATTGGTTCAGCAATGAGGTAAACCTCCCGAGCACCGGCCTGTTCTGCGGATTCAATAACTGCCACCTTTTCAACCTCTGTAATGCCTGTCGGAACTCCCATTACAATTCTGCCGATACGATATTTTGGAATTGATGCACTTCGTATGAAAGCCTTAACCATCTCCTCGCCAGCTACAAAATCAGCAATCACACCATCGGCCAGTGGTCGGATCACTTTTATTCGGTCACCGGTTTTGCCTAACATCTCTTTAGCTTCAGTGCCATATGCGATCATATGATAATTTTTGTTAAAAGCAATAACAGACGGTTGATTTACAACGTAGCCTTTCCTCTCGGCAAATACCACCGTATTAGCAGTACCAAGATCAATCCCAAGATTTGTAAACACATAATTAAGAAGGCTGTACATTTTCCTCACCTTTAAAAGTATAAAGAAAATAAGTATTGTTCCGAGATGATCATAGGTTTATTATCGGACATCAACCATTATAATGTAAAAAAAATCAGAAAATATGCATGAATTTATCAGGAAATTAAATTTATAATTGTTAGTATAGGGGTAAAAATAAAACGGTTCAAAGGAAAAAAACCAGCCCGAAATGGGCTGGCTTCATATTGTATCTTACTTTAAGGGCAGATCCGTATCTTACTTTTCTTCAGCATCCTTCTTCTTCGTTTCAGCCTTAGCCTTTTTTTTCGGAGATTTCGCCTTTTCCTTTTTGTCTTCCTTCTCTGCTCCCTTAATTTCTTTTTTTGCATCCTCTTTTTCGGCAGAGGATTTCTTAACCTTCTTCTTTTCCGGTTGCTTCTCTTCTATTGCCGTACTTTTCTCTTCCGTCTTCTCTTTCGGTTGTTTCTCTTCTATTGCCTTACTCTTCTCTTCAGTCTTCTCTTCCGGTTCCTTTTTCGTTTTTACTTTTGACTTTCTGGCGGTTGTAGGTTTCTTTTTTTCTTCAGATTCAGGCTCTTCTTCTTTCGCTTCCGGCTTTTTCTCAGCACTTTCAGGCACTGTTTTCAGTATTTCTTCCATTGTTGTCTTTTCTACACCCTGTTTGGCCAGATAATCTTCCCATTCATTTTTTTCTTTATCTTTAAAATAATTCGATACAGAGAGAACAATCTTTTTATTTTCTTTATCAAATTCGATAACTTGTGCCGGTACTTCATCGCCGGGTTTGAAGAAATCCGCCGCTTTCTTAAGGCGGGCATGTCCCAGATGATTAATCGGAATAAAACCATCAACCCCCAACGGTAACGTTACAATTACTCCTTTATCAATAATTCTGGATACGGTTCCCTTGGTTTCGGTATCAATTTTATACTTCTCTTCGAAAGCATCCCAAGGATTTTCTTCAATTTGTTTATGTCCAAGAGCTATTCGCCGTTCATCACGATTGATGCCCAGAACTATGACTTCAATTTCATCCCCTTTTTTTACCACTTCGCTGGGATGACGAATTTTTTTAGTCCAGGATAAATCCGATATATGTACCAATCCATCAATTCCCTCCTCAAGCTCGACAAAAGCACCAAACTGGGTCAGGTTACGGACAGTACCGGTATGTTTTGAATTTTCCGGGTACTTCGAATCAATATTATCCCAGGGATCCGGTTCCAGCTGTTTCAATCCAAGAGAAATTTTCTTTTCATCCGATTCAACATTTAAAACTTTGGCCTCAACTTCCATGCCGACATGAAGTAGCTGGCTGGGATGTTTTATATGCTGAGACCAGGACATTTCCGATATGTGTATCAAACCCTCAATACCCGTTTCCAGCTCAATAAAGGCACCGTAATCGGTCAAACTGACCACTTTTCCTAAAACCGCTTTTCCAACGGGATATTTATCTTGTATTTTTTCCCACGGGTGAGGCATCAATTGTTTCCTGCCCAGAGAAATACGGTCTTTATTTTCATTGAAGTCAAGTATAACCACTTCGATTTCTTCATCCAGTTTGACCACTTCTGAGGGATGATTCACACGACCCCAGCTGAGATCGGTGATATGCAGCAAACCGTCTACACCGCCAAGATCAATAAATACACCAAAATCTGTAATATTTTTAACTGTGCCTTTGCGCACCTGGCCTTTTTCGATCGTCTTGATTATCTCTGATCGTTGACTTTCCATTTCTTTTTCAATAAGAACACGCGAGGAAACAACAATATTACGGCGGGCATGATTAACTTTGACGATTTTAAACTCCAACTCTTTCCCTAGAAAGGAGTCAAAATCTCTGATCGGTTTAACATCTATTTGAGATCCTGGTAAAAAGGCGTCCACACCGTTGAGGGTTACCACCATGCCACCCTTAATCCTGCGAACGATTATTCCTTTGATCGTCTCATTTTTCTCAAATTTTTCGACTACATTTTCCCAAACACGTATAAAATCCGCCCGGCGTCTGGAAAGAATAAGTTGCCCGTTAGGATCTTCAACATTCTCTAAAAACACTTCTATCTCTTCGCCGACTTTAACATCGGAGAGATGATCAAATTCATCTCCGGGGATAATGCCCTCGGATTTAAAACCGATATCTACCAGTACATCATTCGACGTTACATCAAGGATTTTGCCTTTAACAATATCTCCCTGCTTGATTTCCCGGAGGGTTCTGTCATACATCTGTGTTAGAAAATCCATCTCCTTCTCAGAATATTCACTTTCTTCCGTCAGATCTTCCAAACGAACAGATTCTTCCTCTTCTTCCTTGCTCTCCTTTTTTACCGCGCTGGTCTTGGTTTTCTCCTCCTGCACAGCCTCGGTAATTGTTACTACCTCAGCCTCAGCCAGTACCTCAGATTTCTCCTGTTGTACTTCTTCAGACTTTTCCTGTTTTCCTTCCTCAGGATTCTCTTGTTTCTCCTTGCCAGATTCAGATTCTTCCTGTATCTGGGTTTCGGTCTCCTCTAAGACCTCTTTCTTCTCTTCAGTCATTTAGTTAAATTCCTCCTAACATCCAATATAATACCCGATAAGCGGGTAGCGTAAATTGCAAAGTTGCTTAATTTAAAGTAATTATATTGTTCAAACAACTATTTTTAATGTTCCTGACTATCGGGATTATCTGTGAAAACAAAGAGGTATATCAATTTTTAAAGAAAAGAGAACCGCTATCGAATAAAAATCCGGAGTAAATATTCGATTTATAAAAAATATTAACCGATCTATCTGGGTAGAGCATTGATGATATCCATAACTTTATTAACCTGATCATTTATGCTCAGGTTTGAGGTATCTACGATAGAAGCATCCTTTGCTGGTTTTAAGGGAGCGACATCTCTGGTAGCATCTATTGTATCCCGCTGAACAATTTCTTCTCTTACACGCTCCACATCAACATCTATTTTCTTATCACTCAACTCCTTTGCCCGCCGCCGCGTTCTCTCATCAATACTCGCCTCCATAAATATTTTTACATCTGCATCAGGAAGGACTACACTGCCGATATCCCGCCCATCCATAACGATGCCACCTTTCCTGGCAAGTTCTCTCTGCTTAACTTTCATTATCTCCCGGACTCCTTTGTAAGCCGAGATCTTGCTGATCACCCGGGAAATCCGGGGCAATCTAATTTCCTCGGAGACATCTCTGCCATTTAATAATGTCCGCGGGCCTTTATCACCCGATATCAGAATCACTTCCACTTTTTCCGCCACCCTTACAACCAGATCTGCATCATTGATATCTATCCGCTGATTGATAATTTCCAGGGTCAAGGCACGGTACATGGCACCGGTATCGATATAAAGGTAACCTAATTTTTCAGCAACCAGACGTGCCGTGGTGCTTTTTCCTGAGGCGGCGGGTCCATCGATGGCAATGATTAATTTTCGTTTCTTTTTTTCTTGCAAAATTTATATCTCATTCTTCAGGTGGTTGATCTCGGCAGCGCGGAGATATCGCCATTGTCCTCTTTTTAATCCGGCGATCGTCATTGGACCGATGGCTATACGATCCAATGCTTCAACTTCATATCCTAATTGGTCGAACATACGCCGGATCTGGCGGTTCCTGCCTTCTGAAATGATCACCTCCATAAAGCTACAATTATCGATAATCCGGATTTCAGATACAGAACAGGGGGCAGTTTTTTTACCGTCAAGAATAAGACCGCGGGAAAAATGATAAGCATCAACCGGCCGCACAATTTTATTCAACAGAACATGGTAGGTTTTCTTTATATTAAATTTTGGATGAATCAGCTGATTAGCCAAATCACCGTCATTAGTCAGAAAGACAAGCCCGGTTGAATCCTGATCCAATCTGCCAACCGGAAAAATTCTTTCCTCCAGCGGAATCAGATCCAATACCGTCTGACGGTCGTATTCGTCTTTTGCTGTGGTTATAATCCCAGTGGGTTTATTTAGTATAATATAGATGAATTTTTCTTTTAAACCCACCTTCTGACCATCGAAAGTGACCGCATCGGATAATTCGTTGATTCTTGAACCAAGTTTTTGGATCACCTCCCCATTGACCATGACTCTGCCGTCAGCAATGTATTCATCGCATTTCCTTCTTGACCCAACACCGGCGGCAGCGAGATATTTATTCAGACGCATCATTATTATCGGTCTGTTCAGAGTCCTGATCTGATTGATTCTGTGGTTGAGAATTTTCTGCGGTCATCTCCATGGCTTTTGCAAGACTAATATTCTTGAGACCAAGGACTTCCGGATCCAGCTGTTTTAAAGCCACCTGATCAAGACTCTCTAAGAATTTCTCATCTTCTTTCAGCAACTCGTCAATTTCTTTTAGTTTTGGCAGAGATTCCAGAGAGTTTATACCGAAATACTCCAGAAAGTATTTCGTTGTCCCATATAATAATGGATTACCTGGCGCTTTTTCCCGCCCCTCGATGGTTATCAGATTCCTTTCAAGCAGTGTTTTTACCACCCCATCGACATTTACACCGCGAATTTTTTCCATTTCATTCTTGGTAATAGGTTGTTTATAGGCAATGATAGCGAGAGTTTCCAATGCCCGTTGCGTCAGTCGTGAGGCCTGACGACCCTTGAATAGTTTTTGTACGTGAGTTGCGTATTCCTCTCTGGAAACAATCTGAAATCCCCCGGCTACTTCCACCACAGTTATTGCACTTCTGGTTTTATCATAATGTTTCTGAAGTAACTGAATGCCCTCCCGTACCATCGTAACCGAATCTAATTCGAGCAATTCTTTCAATTTCTGCAATGTAAGAGGGGTGTCACTGGCAAATAATAATGATTCAATTATATTTTTAATATTTTCATTCATCTTCTACCGATCACTCACTAAGTTTGATTATATCTCCGTTAACCTATCTTTCACAAAACACCCATAAGAACAAATGGATTGATATTGCAGATGAATTCCCTATGACGCCAGTTTTATTTTGATATCATCAAATACCCTGGACTGGTGAACGATTATTTTATGCAATTTTATCAAATCCAAAATGGCGAGAAAAGTTACAATAATAATGATTTTATCCCTTAAATCCTTTACCAGATCACCAAACAGGATCATTGGCTGAGCACTTACAGTTTTTATAACAAATTCCATTTGTTCTTCTATGGAAACTTCAACTCTCTTTATTTCATGGTATGTTACCTTAGGCATATTATCCAATGCTTTTTTAAAAGCAAGTAAAAGATCAAATAAAGTAACATCTTGTAAATACTCCTCCGGTGATATCTGCTGAACCTCCTGGTTCGACTGAAAATACTTACGCGAATATAATTTCCTTCGATGATCCTCGAATACATACATTTCGGAAGCTGCTTCTTTAAATTTTTTATATTCTAAAAGACGGGCAACCAGCTCGGCCCTGGGATCTTCAAACTCTTCATCATCACCAAAAACGGGCTTGGGTAAAAGCATACGGGCTTTAATACTCATTAAAGTGGCTACCATTTCGATAAACTCTCCGGCGACATCCAAGTCCAGCATCTTCATCAGATCAATATACTCCAGAAACTGATTCGTGATATCATGAATCGGTATATCATAAATATCAACTTCATGCTTTCTGATCAGAAATAATAGAAGATCGAAGGGGCCTTCGAAAATATCTAATTTTACACGGTATCCCATTCTCAACCCATCTTCATTGCATCACGTACATCATGCATAGTATCCCGGGCGACCAGACGTGCTTTTTTAATCCCGGCATCTATAATTTCATCCACTTCGTTTAAGTGATCCAGATAATAAGCCCTTTTTTGACGATGCGGCTTAAAAAATGCAGCGATCTTAGCGGCACAATTTTTCTTACAATCAACACATCCCAATACACCACTCATGCAGTCTTGACGAATTTGTGGTTCTTCCTCACTATTGAATTTTTTATGATAGGCATAGACATTACAAATATCAGGATGACCGGGATCATGGAGTCTAACTTTTTGCGGATCTGTGATTGCTGTGCGCACACTTTTAAAGATATCATCTTCTGAATCTGACATAAGAATATAGTTATTATTCGATTTCCCCATTTTTTTGCCGTCCAGACCGGGTAAACGGGAGAAGCGGGTCAGTTTTGTTTCCGGTTCAGGGAAAACCGGCGCATATATCGCATTAAATTTCCGGGCGATCTCACGGGTAATTTCAACATGTGGGGCCTGATCCTCACCGACCGGAACCACACTGGCTTTATACATCAAAATATCAGCAGCCTGCAGAACCGGATATCCGAGATGACCGTAAAGGAGTGTCTCTGCATTGAGATCACGGACCTGTTCTTTTAATGTCGGGTTTCTCTCCAAACGTGCCGTTGTTATCAGCATTGAAAAAATCAGGTGCAGTTCAGCATGTTCTTTAATTTGTGATTGTATAAATATGGGATTCTCAGGATTTATGCCGGCACTCAGCCAGTCAACAACCATATCTCTCGTTTTTTCTTTCACTTCAAATGCTGCAGACGGATTGGTTGTTAAGGAATGCCAATCAGCTACAAAAAAGAAATTATCATACTCGTTCTGCAAATTAATCCAGTTTTCAAGCGCACCCGCATAGTTACCCAGATGCAATTTTCCAGTGGGCCGCATACCACTCAGTATCCGCTTTTTTGGCATCTTCTCTCCAGTATATTATAAGAACATTCTGTTAAAATAGTATCAATTTTTCCAAGTGTATTTATTTTTTGATCCCAACTTGTCGGGATTATCCTGTTAATATTGTTTTATAAATCCTGCCATATATCTAATTGAGAAATAAATAGGGTCTCCACGTTTCGTGAGGATTATCGATATAAAATTGCAGAAAAAACAAGTTGCTTGGTTTTCGTGGCCTTTTCGATAATTTCATACCGGCCTGATCAGGTGTTTGGTTGCCTTTCCTGTTGTTGCATCGTATACAAGCACAGACCAGGTTATCCCATGTGTGTTTGCCGCCAAAATGGCGGGGAATAATATGATCAACGGTGAGTGGCATCGTTTTCTTCCCACAATATTGACAAACATAACGATCACGCCGAAGTATATTTTTCCGACTCAAAATGACCGGTGTAAATGGCTTATAAAAAAATATCTGAAGACGCACCACGCTTGGAAAAGGCATACTGATCGTTACCGAGTGAATATGAGAATCTAAATGTTCCACGATCTCAGCCTTACCCAGATAAACCAGTATTACCGCTTTTTTAGCATTGCAAATAGCAACCGGTTCATAATTCTGATTTAAAACGAGTACATTTCGATTAAGACGGTCCATAAGAATCCGAATTTTTGCTGATTACTAGAAAAAAGTCCTTACATCCACAAAAAATGGGAACGCACCCTTTTGGTATCCAGTTTTATATCCTGATTCGCCACCCATTGGAAATTACTGATCCAGCCCTGGTAACCGTCCGGGAGCTGTACATGGGAAAAGTTTTTATCTTTTTTTAAAACGATGATCATTTCACCGAGCAGGGCCTGGGAGATCATTTCACTGCCATAGGCAGCATCTCTGTATAAATTTGCTACACTTACATTCACATGTCCTTCATCCTGATGCATTTCCATTCCTTATTCGATTCTCAGTAGCATAAAAAATAACCACCCGTCTGCGCCACGTCTGCGCC
>CAZBBC010000012.1:3061-37699 GCA_964489835.1 uncultured Calditrichota bacterium | reverse complement strand
GCCGGGCAAGCCGGGCAAGCCGGGCAAGCACAGCGCACTGAGTAAATATATAAATTTTTAATTTATCAGTTGTACATTAGGATGTCAAGGCATTTCAATTGATGTTTAAGATGATCTTTTAGTTTCCATTAGTAAAAATGAAAACAAGATAAATGATATAAATCAAGATCAAAAAAATACCGGCAAGCCGGGATATCTTTCTGGTTATAAATATAATCGGTATCAGAAAAAGACTTACAATAAGCATAATCGGAAGATCATAAAATATCACACGAGTTTTTATCGGTGCTGTAAAAAAAGCAGAAAGAGCGCCACCAACAAAAAACAAATTGAATATATTACTCCCAATCACGTTTCCGATCAGTATTTCTTTTTCTTTTTTAATCAGACTGATAATTGCCGTGGCTAATTCAGGCAGCGAGGTTCCGAAGGCGACAAGGGAAAGACCGATAATAATATCACTGATACCCAATTCCCGGGCAATATTGGTTGCCGATATAACCAGCCGGTCAGAGCCAAACATCAGCAGAATGATACCGCCTGTTGCCATTAAAAAGTAAATGAGCAAACGAACACCTATCGGCAGATTTTTTAATCGGGGAGATTCTGTGTTGATTCTTTTTTCTTCCCGATTATTTTTTCTCTCCTTCAAACTTGCACGAACTAAATAAAAAGTAAATAGAATGACCCCGATTAATAATAAGATCCCCTCCATATGAGTGATCATACCCCCCAGACTAAATAAAATAAAAACAACTGAGGCGGCAACCATCCAATAGAGTTCTTTTTTTACCGTTTCCGGTTTAACGGCCACAGGTAAAATCAGACCACTGATACCAAGGATCAGGCAAATATTTGCAATATTACTGCCAACGATATTTCCAACAGCCATATCTATTTTATCCTGCCAGGCAGCGACCATACTGGTCACAAATTCCGGGAAGGAAGTACCAAATGCAACGACGGTTAGACCAACGACCATTGGCTGAATCCGGGCTAGGAATGCTAATCGAGAGGCACCACGGACCAGCAGTTCTGCACCGGCATAGAGTAAGATCAAACCGAATATAAATAAGAGAATATTTTCTATCATAGCCAAACAAATCTCATTTTCAAACAAGTAATTAATCTGATCTATTCATCAACCACGAAGCACACAAAGAACACGAAGATAAAAAGCAATTAAAAATTGAGAATTTAAAATTATGAATTTAATATAGAAATAAAAGGTGCTAACATTATGTCATTAGTATATTTACATTCTTAATTCCTAATTATTAATTCTTAATTTCTATAAGACCTTCGTGCTCTTCGTGATCTTCGTGGTGAATAATTCAGGTTAATATATCAAATAAATGATTATAATAAAAATATAAGCCTATCGATTGCTGAGAAATTACCATTGACAATTTGTTATCCTCTGGTTAACATCATCAATTATCAAGACAGTCTGATTTAAATAGGTATGATCATGGGTTGACAAGAATAACTTCACCCCTCAATAAAAGTATATTCAACAGGAGAACAAAATCGATATGAAACCAATTTTTGCTGTCACCATGGGTGATCCCTGCGGTATCGGACCTGAAATTGTTTTGAAGGCTCTGGCGAAATATCCCGATATTCATAATAATTGTCGACTGATTGTCTGCGGTTCCGCAGACATCCTGAAAAAAACCGCCGGTTTGATAAACTTGAGCGTTGATATCCACACTATACCCGAAGATAATATATCCAATAATCATAGCAACGGAATTATATGTCTCGATATTGATCCGGTTACGTTTGACCACTCATTCGGGAATATTTCAGCGGCAGGTGGAAAACACAGTTTCGCTTATATTAAAAAGGCGATTGAACTATCGCAGAAAAAGAAAATCAATGGTGTCGTCACCGCCCCGATCAACAAAAAATCTCTGAAAGCCGGTGACATTCCCTATCTTGACCATACGGAAATATTTACTAAATTAACGTCAAGTCAACGAACTATGACCCTTTTTGTAACCGGGGATCTTCGCGTCTTTTTTTACTCCAGACATATTCCCTTTAAAGATATCAGTGCGGCCCTTGATATCCGGGATCTCGTCGAATCACTTTCAGATTGCAGACGTTACTTAACCCAGATCGGTATAAATGAACCGAAACTAGCCCTGGCAGCCTTGAATCCGCATGGTGGTGAAAAAGGCCTATTCGGAACCGAAGAAATGGACATATTGGAACCGGCCGTCGACCAGGCAGTAAAACTTGGAATACCGGTAGTTGGCCCTGTGCCGGCCGATTCGGTTTTCCACCTGGCCAAAGAAGGACACTATGATGCCGTCTTGTCACTCTATCACGACCAGGGGCATATTGCTGCAAAAACCTATGACTTTCACCGAACCGTTTCTCTGACCATGGGCCTGCCGTTTTTACGCACATCTGTCGATCACGGCACTGCTTTTGATATCGCGGGGAAGAATATAGCCAGCGAAATCAGTCTTGTTGAGGCGATCAAGGCGGCAATTCGATATTATTGGTAAATGGAGAGGCGGTTATATATTTACTTTCTGTTTACTTTTATGGTTAAATCGGAGTGAAAGCATCAATGCTGAAACGGTTAGAGCTATAAACAGACTGAACCAAATACCCTGCACCCCAAAATTGAAAATAATGCCTAATAAATAGCCTCCGGGTAAACCAATCACCCAATAGGCTATAAAAGTAATAATCATCGGAATTTTTGCGTCAGCAATTCCGCGGAGTGCACCGAGACCAACTGCCTGGGTACCATCTGAGAGTTGAAAAAGAGCAGCAATAATCAGAAGGGATGCTGCGATACGAATAACCTCCTGATCTTCAATGTACAATGTTGGCAAATATGAACGAAAGACGATAAATATGAGGCCAAAAACACCCATGACAGCAGCCGTTAACAAAAATGCGACCAATCCGGCACTTCGCACACCTTTACGGTCATCCCGTCCGACAGCATTTCCTACCCGGATCGCTGCTGCTGCCGAAATCCCCGTCGCGCACATAAATGAGATCGAAGCCAGATTGATTGCAATCTGGTGAGCAGCAAGATCTTTAGTCCCCAGCCAGCCGATGATGATCGCTGATCCAACAAATGCCCCTACCTCAAAAAAGTATTGTAATCCGCCTGGTATACCGATTTTAAGAATTCTTTTAATCATCGGAAGATCGATGCGCCGAAAATACAGTGTAGGATCAAATGGCTTAAATCTTATGGCTTTTAAAACATAGAGGGTCAGGGTGAAAGCCATCAATGTTCGTGTACATAAGGTTGCCCACCCAGCACCTGACAGACCCAAAACCGGCATACCTAAATTACCATAGATAAATACCCAATTGGCAAAAGCATTCACAATATTAGCTAAGAGTGTAATCAACATTGCCGGTCGCATGATGGAAAGACCTTCCGCAAATTGCTTGAACGTTTGGAAGATCATAACCGGTATTATCGAAAAGGCAAGAATACGCATATAGTCAACACCCATCTCGACGATTTCAGCCGGTTGATTCAGATAACGAATGATATCAGCAGCAAACACAGCCAGAAGTGACAACAGAATACCAGTCACGAGATTAACCAGAAAGCCCTGGCGAAAAACAATACCACATTCTCTATACTTTTTAGCCCCCATTGACATAGCCGTTAAAGGAGAAATTGCCATGGAAAGCCCAATCCCGAATATCATTAAAAGCATAAATAAGCCATTGGAAATAGACGCAGCTGCCAGAGGAGCTGCCCCAATTTTTCCTACCATCAGGCTGTCGATGACTCCCATCATCATATGCCCTAACTGACCAATCATTACCGGATAAGCCAGATTAGCCGTCTGTCTGGTTTCATGTAAATAATGGGTACCCATAATTAAAACGTTAAGGTTACAAGTTGTTTTAAAAAAGATCTATATTCAAAGGAACTTACTGAGCATTTCAGAATTCTTCAAATCCGACGTGAGGCATGAACCCAGAATTCGATTAACCCTTGCTATTGGAATTGATAAACATTAGTTTAATGAATATCAGTTTTTAGGCTAATAATCCATCATAAAATCCGATGCAAAAATATCAACTCAACAAGCGACGGGCAAAGATCATCTGCACCTTAGGACCAAGCTCCGATACCTATGAAAATATTAAAAAACTGGTACAGGCCGGGATGGATGTCGCACGTCTTAATTTTTCCCATGGAACACATAATGAGCACAGAAAATTAATCAGACTCATCCGCAAGGTATCAAGAGAACTGGACCAGCCGATAGCGATAATGCAGGATCTACAGGGACCAAAAATCCGGATCCAGACATTTGAAAAAAATTTTATAGAATTGAAATCCGGTCAAGAATTTACTTTAACAACCCGTAAAATCAGAGGAAATCAAGATATTGTTTCTGTTTCATATCCCGAATTTTCAAGGGATGTTAAGACCGGGGATATTGTCCTTCTGGATGATGGGTTGGTAAAACTTAAAGTGATTAAGATTAGGGGGAAGGATGTGACCTGTCGGGTCATATTCGGAGGCCGACTTTCTGATCACAAAGGGCTTAATTTACCCGGTAATCTTTTATCGGTTAATGCGCTGACTGAAAAAGATATCACCGATCTTAATTTCGGGATTCAAATGAACGTCGATTATATTGCCCTGTCATTTGTTCAGAAACCGGAAGATATCAAAGAGATAAAAAAGATAATCGAAAAGGCAAAGAAGGATATCCCTATCGTCGCCAAAATAGAAAAACCGCAGGCCGTTGATGCCATTGATCAAATCACGGATGTTTCGGATGTCGTCATGGTTGCCCGGGGAGATCTGGGCGTTGAGGAAAGTACTGAAGAAGTACCTCTGATTCAAAAGCAGATTATTTCCCTATGTAATAAAAAAGGAGTACCGGTAATTACCGCCACTCAAATGTTGGAGTCAATGATCTACAATCCCCGGCCTACCCGAGCAGAGGCTTCCGATGTTGCAAATGCCATTCTGGATGGTTCCGATGCAGTAATGCTTTCCGGTGAAACCGCCTCAGGAAAATTTCCCGTCGCATCGGTCCAAACCATGCATAGAATTGTCAGTCTTATTGAACAGAAGATACCTCATGATAAGATCGTGAGAAGACGGGGTCATGATTATGATCATTTTGATGCTTCAACAACGATAGGATTTAGTTCCTGTCAGGCAGCTGATCTGATTGACGCATCCATGATTATGTGTTTAACCCAGACCGGCTCAACCGCACGGATGATATCCAGATTTCGTCCTCAACAAAAGTTGGTGGCAATAACGCATAATGAGAGCACGCTGCGACGGTTGAATCTTGTGTGGGGAGTGGTTCCATTTTCCATTCATGAATTTGGAAAAAATTTTGAGAAGGCAGTTGTCGATATCTTAAGGATAATGAAGGAAAAAAGATTGATCAGGAAAGGGGACAGAATTGTGATAACCGCTGGCCTCCCCTTTTCATCCAAGCCGGGAACCAATATGCTGAGAATAGAAGAGATCAACGACTAACTGCCGGAGTAGTATACGATGAAAATTACTTATTTAAATCTATACTTTCAGAAATCTCTCTGCAACTCGAATGCCTATTTTGAGAGCACTCGTGATCAACACATACTCTATACCCATATAAAACAATGCACTACATCCTCCATCTGTGTTGTCCAGCGGGCCACGTTTGAAAAAACAATTACCTATGAAGGCATTGATTATTATTTTGTTACTGATGAATACCAACCGCTTTTACGCTGGTGGCAGGAACCCATCTCATCCATTGAACTTCTGGCTGATTTAAAACCTCAGATCATACACGTTTACGGACTTGATTTACCCTTAAATTTTCGCTGGTTACGCCGGATGGTCGGAAGAGATACTATCATTATTGGTCAACACATGGGAGAAGACATCTGGGCGAGCAGAAATCTCTGGCTGCAGCAATTTGGCCTCCGGTTAATTGATGGTTTTATTTTTCATCACAAAGAAGAGGAGCGACTCTGGAGAAAGGCATCAGTGATTCTATCAAAACAACCCATTTTTGAAATTGCCCGTTCGCCAGGAAATATTAAAAGAAAAGCAAATCAATTAAAAACTATTTATAACGAATTGCTCGCACTCCGATCGTAAGGTAATATTCCTCTTAATCACTATTTTACCTCATGAGTGTCCGGTACTTTTCTAACCATCTGCCTTAATATCCTTTTCCTTTTTTACCTTTTTTTTATCCTTCAGATACCATTCTGTTGAAGTTTCCAAAATTTGCTCAATGCGGCTCACCATCGTATGTGCGTCACTCATATAACCTTCCAGCAGTAAAGAGGATTCATACAACTGTTCCGTAACACGGGTGAGATGAGAATCATTAACATCCTTCTTGTAGATATCAAGTAAATTTCTGATAAGAGGATGGTCTTTATTAATTTCCATTATTTTTTTTGGAATCGATGTATCTTTATTCATCAATTGCATAATTCTCTGCATGCCAGAAGTCATCGTGCCATCCGGACTGACCAGACAGGTTGGACTATCCGTTAACCGTTTTGATTCTTTCACATCAGTTATTTTATCACCTAAAATATCTTTCATTCGCCGTAACAATTTATCAAAGACTTTTGTGTCTTCTTCGCTTAACGATTGTGCTTTTTCTGCCTCTGTCTGATCAGAAAATTTCTCAATTTTACTAAGTTCAACTTTTTCAACAGATACAAGATCGTAGTCTTTGTATTTATGTAGCGACTCCATAACAAATTCATCGATAGGATCATATAAATACAGAACTTCCAGACTTTTCTTTTTAAATATTTCAAGATGTGGATTTGATAAAATTGCCTCCCGGTTTGGTGAGAATAGATAATAAATCTCTTTCTGATCCGGTTTTAGGCGCGTAACATAATCATTAAAAGCGATTAGATCATTTTCATTGTCCCTGGTTGAAGTATTGAAACGCAATAATTCCGAGAATTTCTCCTTATTCTGGTAGTCACTATAACCCATTTTAAATTGTCGGCTGAATTCCTTCCAAAAAAGGGTATATTTCTCTTTATCATCTTTTGCCATTTTCGAAAGATGTGATAGAATCTGTGTCACCAGATTCGTCTTTATTTTAGTGACAATCAGATTTTCCTGAAGTGTTTCGCGGGATATGTTCAGTGGAATGTCTTCCGAGTCAACAACACCGCGCATAAAACGAAGATATTCCGGTAAAACCTCTTTGTATTCATGTTGTATCAATACTCTTTTAACATATAAATCAAGACCGTGGCCACTATCTGTACTGACCATGAAATCAAAATTCTTGGTCGGAATAAACATTAAACTATTATATTGAACGGGTGCATCGACTGCAATATGTAAAGTATCCAGTGGGGATTCTGAGTCGTATGTTAAAAATTTATAGAAATCATTATATTCTTCCTGTTTAACCTGAAATTTTGGTTCCCGCCAAATCGCCCGCACCTTATTAATTTGTTCTTTGTCAATCTTAATCGGAAACGGTATAAAATTAGAATGCTTTTTAATTACCTCTTCAATTTTCCACTTCTCCGAAAATTCTTTTGCGTCATCCTTAAGATGTATATCTATTTTTGTACCGCGTGTCACTTTTTTATCCAGGGGTTCTATCTCAAAAGTACCAACGCCCTCTGATTTCCACTGAACCGGTTTGGATCCTTTCTGATAGGAACAGGTGGTTATCATTACTTCATTGGCTACCATGAAGACCGAGTAAAATCCAACCCCAAATTTCCCGATAATACTTTTTGAATTTTTTTGATCGGCATCTACTTTTTTCAAAAAATCTGCTGTTCCCGATTTTGCGATCGTTCCGATGTTCTGCACCAATTCTTTCTCAGTCATTCCAACACCACTGTCGGAAATCGTTAACAGGTTCTTCTCTTTATCCATCGAAATATTTATTTCAAGAGATATATTTTTATTAGCAACCTCCGTCCCTCTTAACGTTTCAAAATGTATTTTTTCAAGTGCATCCGAAGCATTTGAAATTAATTCCCTCAGAAATATTTCCCTGTTCGTGTAAAGTGAGTGCGTTAAAATATCGAGAAGCTGTTTAATTTCAGCTTTAAATTTATACTTCTGTGTTTTCTTTTCCATACGTCAATTGATCCTCCTGAATATACAACCAAGTATTAAAATTATTTTTGTAGAATTGATAAATTTAAATCGCGAGAAATTTCGCAAAAATAGATTTGTTTGATTAAATATCATGTCCAGAATTCACGATTCGTTAAGTTAAATAAGCTTACCAAATCTATAACTCATCCGATAATTGTATATCAAAATCGTCGGTGGTCCATTTATCTTCATCGGTGCTTTCATCTTCAGAATCGATACGAATAAGTCGTGCGATTGCTTTCTGATTATTCATAATAATTATATCTGTTCCATTAAGTGCCATTTTCAATAATTCCTGAAAACGCTCTTTCATCTCGTCTATCTGGACTTTTTTTTCCATTCCGTGTCTCCTATATATTTTCTATTATTTATTTTAAATATATTGCTAAAAAATCGATCCGGTATTCATTACCCTTGATTGGATTCCTATTTAAATATTCGGTTCCGGCATTTATGAATCATTTCATTCAGAGCAAATTAATTTAATAAGAAATGAGAGCCTTTAGCAAGTCTGAGATTTCTGAACATAATAAATCAGAAAATCAAGTGAATATTTTACTGACAACCTCCCGCTTGTAATAAAATGTTAACGTTATTCCACGTGCAAACATAAAGAAACTCAAAGCAAGCCACAGAGCATGTGGCCCAAAAACTTCTTTTCCCAGATAATACACCGGAAGGTAAAAGATAAAAATACAGATGATCATTGTATTTCTCATGGCTTTTGTGGCTGTCGCACCAATAAATATTCCATCCCAAATAAAGCAAAAACTTCCAATCAAGGGCGCTAATTGTGTCCAGATCATGAGTTGTCGTGCTTGCGCCTTAACACCCGCATTATTTGTAAAAATGGCTAAAATCTGTTCGGAAAATAAAAGATAAGCAAGAGAGAAGATTATACCCAGCCCAATTCCCCAGCCGAAAATATTTCTGACAGCCGTTTTTAGTCGTTGTTCATCTCGTGCCCCTATATATCTTCCAATCAGGCTTTCAGCTGCAAACGCGAACCCGTCAATACCATAAGACATCACCGCCCACAAATTAATCAAGATAGAATTGGCGGCAAGAATCAAGTCTCCCGCCTCTGCTGATTTGGCGGTAAAAAATGAGAAAGCAAAAATAAGCATTAAAGTCCGGATAAAAATATCCCCACCCACCTGAAAAAATTTACGAAAGGAGAGCCAATCAAAAACTAATTTAATGCTTAAATATGACGTTAGTTTAAAATAAGACTTGAAAAATAGCAAAAACGCCGAGATCAGACCCAAATAATTTGCACAGACTGTCCCCAGAGCAACACCATCCACATCCATTCCATAAATCTTTATAAAAAATAGATTGAAGACTATATTGAGAGCGTTTGTTATTAAAGCCAGATAAAGCGGATATTTTGCATTTTGCATTCCAAGGAACCAACCCGTAAATGCATAGAGACTGAGTGTCGCCGGCGCTGCCATAATCCGAATGGAAAAATAATAACGTCCATACTGTTCAACCTCAGGAGAGGCGTCAAACAGTAAGAAACTGAAATTTACAATAAACTCCCTGCAGATAATTAAAACCAAACTTAAGATAAGTGCTACAATCAGAGCCCGGCTTAATATAAAGATACTTTCCCTGTCATTTTTTTTACCATAAGCCTGGGCGGTAAGTCCGGTCGTACCCATCCGAAGAAATCCGAACCCCCAATAAATGAAATTGAAGATCATTCCTCCCACCGCTATCGCCCCTAGATAATAGACATTCTCCATATGCCCCATCAATGCAGTATCCACCGAACTGAGAAGCGGTACAGTAAGATTACTGATAATATTAGGGATGGCTAACTTCAGGATATTTTTATTCATTCAAATTCAGCGACTAAAAGATACATACTTTACTTGGATTTATTGATTAAATACCAGCTAAATAACATGGAGATGGAAAGAGGTACAATAAGAGATATTGACAACCA
Source organism: uncultured Calditrichota bacterium (assembly GCA_964489835.1). GTDB lineage: Bacteria > Calditrichota > Calditrichia > JAJRVZ01 > JAJRVZ01 > CAZBBC01. The sequence goes on along the minus strand of CAZBBC010000012.1, from coordinate 27,620 downwards.
ATTATGTTGATCAAAACAAGGAAGAATTTTCAATAGAAGTAGCAGGAGATTTAAGCCTGCCAGAAGATACCACAATTTTGGTAGCCACCGGATGCTTATTTTTTTACCAAAGATCAGACCGATACCCAGAGGGATAAACAGCAGTGTTAATGGATTGGCCAGTAAAAGATTCTCATTGTAAAATGTCACCCGATGATCAGTAAAGAAACCCATAAAAAACAAAATTAAACCCGGTAATCCATAAATGATACCAATAATAGCATGAATGGCACCAAAAAGAAGCCGGGTAAATTTAAATCCTTGCCGGTAGGCAATACCCGCGAAAACCGCTGCCAGACCGGAAAAAATACCAATAGCCAAACCGTATGGCCAATGCGCCGGTACACCTGAAGGTAGCAGGGATCGATTCCTGGCCTGGTAATAAGTATAGGAGCTCTGAACCAGGGGATGGTTATCCCCCTTCTCATCGCGATAAGTTAATTGACCGACATGATACTCAAGTTCCTCTGGTAAAAACATATCATCCCATTGACTAATATTCTGATCGATAGAATCATTCATCAAGAACATTAACAACCAGTCTATTACAAAATTTTTATCTGTGTGTCTGCGCGTATGCTGGCGAAATGTCAGTTTTCCTCTACCCTGCGTCGCTTGATATAATTGATGATCCAATATCATATCGATAAGATCCCGAACACGGGTTGAGCAATTATCAAGATAATGGTCATAGAGATATTCCCGGTTCCCGGGCAAGATATTTTTCTCAAGAAACGCTGCTATCCGCTCTCTTTTTTCAGGCGCCAAATTTAGAATCTGGACATGAATCTCACGGTTTAGACTGACATAATGCGCCAGAGCATCAGACGTATTCCAGGCTCCCACCCAAAAAATCAATCGTCCCATAGCAAAATCTATAAAGAAATTTTCTTGCTCAAACGAAAACAATCCGTAATTATAAAAACGAGAGATCTTTGTGCGGTTATTATCTACGACGATTGCCGTATGTCCCCACCATGAGGTCAAATCATCACCGGGTCCGATGGTAACCAAACGTATCTGCAATTCTTCCCCTTCGGATTTTTCTGATTTTTGATCAGATACCGCTTGCGCCATCGAAAACGTTGTAATAATTAATGTGAGAACAAAAATGGTCGTCGGCTTAATAGCATAAATCATCTTGTCCCTGATATACAATTGTTAAACCTTTCTGGAAGATTCATGGAGTTTCTAACGGTTTTCTGAAAAGGACGGGCCGGTTAGGCAAATTATATTCGACGGTTAAAATATTTATTAATCAGACAGAGAGTATAATATCTTCCAGCTTTCTCTTAGGGACATGGTGTACCCCCTCTTTATCCCGCCAATATTTAATACTTCCATCCTTTCCCACTGTTTCCAGGGCAATCTTTTCCCGAGGCATCCCAAGGGCAAGGATGAGTAGCAATTCATATTGTCCGGAAATATTTAGATCCTGGCGAAGCTTTTCTCTGTTGATAGAGGCAATAATGCAGCCTCTCAGACCTTGTTCGCATGCACCCAGCATTATACTCTGGGCAGCAATTCCGTGATCACAACTAAAAGATTTCTTTATTAAAGTGTCTCCCAGGATTAATATATATGCTGCTGGCCGTTCCCCTTCACCTGGTCCATCCCAATTGGTCAGATAACCGGCCCAGCCAAGATGAGGAAAAATTTTCGCATTCATCGTGGGTTCATTGGAGATTATATATTTTAACGGTTGCAAATTGGATCCAGAGGGAGATAGTCTGGCAAGATCTATGAGATCCTTTAAAACCCCAGGTTCAATTTTTTTGCTTTCTAAAAATCTCCGGCAACTTCTGTTTTTAATAATCAGATCTCGAAGCATGATTAACCTCTTTTATGATAATACTACTCAACTAACCGAGGGATCTTTTTCTCTTCTACCGCCACTCCTGGTACTTTGGCGCCGATCTTCGGGACCGGTCCTCGCCTGGTTAATTTTAATGGCCTGACCCTTAAATTTATTACCATAGAGTTCTTGCATGGCAGTCATAGCGTCTTTATCATCCGGAATATCCAAATAGGCAAATGATCTGCTTTTATCACCAAAATGATGTTTAAATAGTTCGACCGATTCCACTTTTCCGAATTGTTCAAATAGTTTCTTTAAATCACTTTCTGTTACCTGCTCTGATAAGTTATCCACATAAATTTTCACGGACATCCCTTTCTAAATATAAAGTCTCTTACAAAGCTAAAAGCGGTTTGTTCTTTCCGATCAATACTAATTTTAAACAAAAGAAAAGATTAAATCCAACCGATAACTATTTGATTTTCAACAAGACTTTTCCTGTGCTTTTTCGGGATTCGATATAAGCATGTGCCTCATCGGTTTTTTTAAGCATAATTGCTTTCATAGTTCACCTTTATCTGCCAGTTGATGTTTGCTTCCTGGAATGCCTCTGTGTAAATTGAATACCAAATATTAAACAGTTAAGAGAGTCTTTGAGTCCAACTCAAGCACAGATTTCCTTTATAGCTACGAGCCCCAATGAAGCAATCTTTAGATTACAAAGAAAAATTTAAATCCTTCCGCAATAAAACATTATACGAAAAACTTGAATCCGGTCAACAGGCATATATTAAAAAAATATCTTTCAATTATCACTTCACTTTTCAGGAATTTCGACAGGTTGTCGAGGCCTGTCGTGATCTCAGTATGTGGAAAGAAAACGATTTAGAGGACTGGTGGCAAGAACAGGTAAACCATAGATCCTCTACCGGTAGCGGAGATAAAAGATATATTTTACAACAATTACATCAATATCTCGACCAGCTGCGCCGTCAGGAAAAAAGATACCCCGATTCGGGACTTTTTAGTCCCCAAAAACGCAAATCCAATACCATTATTACTGAAGATAATGACAAAAAAATATTTGGTATGTGCCCGGTCGCTTCCGATAAAACCACCTGCTGCAATTTACGCACGATCGATGCCGTTGAAAATTGTCTGTACGGATGCAGTTATTGTACGATCCAGACGTTTTATGGAAAGGATATTTTAATACAAAAGGATTTATCCTCCAAATTGAATAAAATTCCCATTCATCCCGATCGTTTTTATCACTTCGGAACCGGTCAATCTTCTGATTCTCTTGCCTGGGGAAACCGTTATCGGATTCTTGACGCGCAGTGTCAGTTTGCAGCAAATCATCCAAATATTTTAATGGAATTTAAAACCAAATCCGATAACATAAAGTATTTTATGGAAAATGAAACGCCGGGTAATATTGTATGTAGCTGGTCTTTAAATACACCTGTTATCATAAAGAATGAGGAGCACTTCACCCCATCTCTTGATCAGAGATTGAAGGCAGCAAGGACGGTCGCTGATAAAAATGTTAAGGTTGCTTTTCATTTTCATCCCCTGATCTGGTATAAAGACTGGGCCACAGACTATACAAATATCGTAAATGATATCATTAAAAATTTTAAGACAAATGAGGTTTTATTTGTTTCTTTTGGTTCGGTAACACTTATAAAACCGGTGATACAGAAGATACGTGCGCTGGGAAATCCTACAAAAACCTTACAAATGCAATTGGTATCGGATCCACACGGCAAATTGACCTATCCGGATGATATAAAAATCAAAATGTTCCGACACATGTATGAGGCCTTCCGACCATGGCGGGAGAAAGTCTTTTTCTATCTGTGCATGGAGAAGGCGAGCATCTGGCAATCCAGTTTCGGATACGTTTACGACACCAATGAAAATTTCGAACAGACTTTCGGTCAATACACGATGTATAAGACCAAATCATTATAAGATCGTTCTTTGTAATCCTTTTCTAAAGATTTTGATCCTCGAAAACCAGGTCCCCGGGATTACATGGAAGTGATCGGTATTAATTTTAATTTGGATACTGCTTGTTTCTCCACCTCTTCCTTTGAAAAAGGTAAGACCCAGTAATCTCCCTTTTCCCATAATTTATAAAAATCAAAAAAGTGCGGACTTAGTGGATGACCGGATTGTCCGGCAGGTAAAACCACCTGCACATCATCAATATCATCAAAATCTATAATAAAGCGCCAGCTGGGCCCTCCCTTGCATATAAATTCGCCTGCTTCATCCCAAAAAGCGGTAGAATTATTCAATGAACCCGTCGTACCCGCCCGGGGAAACGGGCCTTTTTGTAAAGAAAGAAAAGTCGAGAGGATCGGTACCACTGCCATCGGATGGGTCATTGTAAGGCTTTGGATATCACCCCAACGTTTATTATTTACCTTAACCAATGCCTCCCGCATTGCTTTCAGTGCCATGTCATGTCGATTCTCTGTTTGATTTTCGGTGCTCAAATCATCAAACCATTTAGAATCGCCCGAAAAGTACAGAGATTCAAAATTTCTGTCCCGGTAATTAATTCTGCTATGAAAATTATTGACAAGGTCTTTAAAATCATCCTCAAAGGTATATTGCTTTAATAATGCCAGCCATGTTTCCGTTAAGGCGGTTGCCCGGGAATCTAAATCGGTGGATCCTTCCCATTGACGTAAAATCTCTATCCAATCACCTTCATCAATCTCATTTAATACACTGATGGCTTCATTTTTCCAGCGAAGTAATTGAATGGACTTTAAATCCTGTTGATACATCTTCATATCCTCGGGCGAGAATATCTCTTTTGAAGACAACAAATTAGAAATTTGATAAATCCTGTTATCGGCAAAATTCCCGGGCAGTGAATAATCCAGATGATCATCCGGAAGGTTATTACAACTTGCCAACCATCCCTGCTTAGGATTATAGGCATGGGGTGTGCGATCTAATGGGTAGTATCCTGACCATTCATGTTGATTGTCCCAACCCGGTAGTCTGGCGTTGCTTTGACCCGGCGGGCGAATCGGAATCGGCGTACCCAACTGATACCCGATATTTCCTTCACTGTCAGCATAGATCCAGTTAGCATCGAGAGCAGCAAAACCAGTGACGATTTGGCGGAATTCCTGGTAATTGGAAACCCGGCTCAGATTAGATGCGGAAGCAACCGCTTGAGACAATGAAAAGTCAAAACCAGCCCAGCGTAACGTATATCGTTCATTTTTCTCATCGTTTTCACTAATCACCGGACCATGCCGTGTAGATTTTATTAATACCGTATCTTTAACATTCCATCCTTTTACCTCAATAACCTCTTCTCTGGTTTCCAACCTCCTAAAATGATTTCCTACCAGATATTCATCCGAATCTTCCGGATTCAGACGTTCGGTGTACTCGTCTGTAATATCAACGGCAGCAGCAGTGAACGCCCAGGCGCTCTTCCCATTATGACCCATCACAATATACGGCACCCCCGGTGTTGTTATGCCTAAAACATTAAGGCTACCATCAAGCGTATGAACGCCGAGAGCATACCAGAACTGCGGTAAACGGCTGAGATCGAGATGTGGATCATTCGCCAGTATTGCTTTTCCGGATTTACTTTTTCCTCCGGAAATTACCCAGGCATTCGACCCTTCCGTTAAAAGAAAGGGAATTTCCCCTTCATTAAATAAATACTGATAAAAAAAATGATGCCAATCGCTTGTATAAGCAGAATATTTGTTTGTGCTATCGATTCTTTTACGATAGGTCTGGCCCTGAGGAACGGTTGTTGGCGCTTCTCCGGGATAAGGGATAATCAATTGATCTGTTTTTTGTTTGCCAATCAGCTCTTCTAGTGATATTAAAAACTTATCATTATTCTGAAGATCATTGGAATACCAGGTTTGAAAACTAAAAAGAGACAAACAATCCTTAACCGTCCACGGCTCAAAATCATTTCCCAGCAAGTAAAATTCAAATGGAAGGACAGCGGTGTTTTTCACCCATTGATTGATTCCGGAAACGTAAGACTGTAACATTTCATTTGAGGCCTGACTGAGATTTTGAAGGTCTTTTTCAGCCATAATAGCGTGACCGATCATCCGTTGCTGCCGGTCGAATGTCAAGGTAATTTCACCAAATAGTTCAGAAAGACGACCATTAGCCACACGTCGGGTTAATTCCATTTGAAATAAACGATCACCGGCATGAAGCCAGCCGACAGCAAACCAGGCATCATTTTCATTTTCTGCCCAAATTTGAGGAATACCTTTCCCATCAAAAAGAATTTCAACTTTTGATTCGACTCCGGATATGCAAATATCACCTTCATTCTCTGGTAATGAAGCCTTCAAAAACATATAAACTGTAATATCAAGGAGAATGATCAGCACTATGAGAATGGCAAAACTTCTCCATAAAATGGGTTTAATTTTCATGATCAAAAGTTATTTAAATTTTGGTTTAATATGATATATTTTATCCTGTAGCGATGGTGTACTAAGATGCGTCCCCTTTTTATCCACATGGACATTGACTTCCGTTCTCATTCCATATTCAGAAAAGTATAGGCCCGGAGAGATCGTAAAACACAAATCAGAAATGATGTGCCGTTCATCTCGTGTTTCCAGGTTATCCAAATTCACACCATGACCATAGAAAGATGTTCCGAGTGAATGTCCGGTGCAATGCAGATAATTTCCACCCAGACCCTCATTCTCAAAGATATCTCTGGCTAGCTGATCCACCTCCCAACCGCAAATCTTTTTTCCATTTTTCATCGATGTATCGATAAAAACAAGTGCCTCATCGCGCGCCTTTTTCAGAATGGCGAATTTTTCGACATACTTATCAGGAATCTTTTCGCCGACAAAAGCGACCCTGCTAGTGCTTGCATAAACGGCATCTTCATCTTTCTCTCGTGAACGTAAGGATAATTGTATAAGGGATTTGGTATGTATTGGTTTACTGCTTTCCTGACGAGGAAAATATCGGGGATTACTGGTGTTTTCTGAGACTGCCACTACCTGTGGTATTATAGAAATTAAACCACGCGCCTGTATTTGATGATTAAGAAAAGCATATACGCCCCACTCTGTAATTTCCTGATGTGTTTGTATTTTACGTTTAATATAACGAAAAGTCTTTTCAACGATCTGATCAAGTTCTCTGCTGACGTTTAAATGAGTATTCAATTGCGTCTTACTCAGGCAGGCCTCAAATATTTGAACTAAATCTCCTGAAGAGATTAGATTCAAATTAAAGGACTTCAACAACTCATGCATTCCGGCATCAATCTTTGAGATAATTGGAATGGCATTTAAAGAGGAATACTGGACAGCTATCTTCTCTTTATCTTTTAAAAAAGATCTTAACTTTGTCCCCATCTCTTTCCATCCAATATAGATTTCTTTTTTACCGGGTAGATGATCAAAAATCTTGTTTTCGAGACTATGTACCAATTTTTGTGGGGCACCCTGTGCCGGGATATAATAGAACCAGCGATTTGTAGTGATAATATCCGGTTCGATTCTGAGGATGGATCGGCTGATGGGGTCGCTTCCCATAAAATCATAGAAAAGCCAGCCACTTATTTTAAATTCAATCAAAGCTTTCTGGATGGCATTTAAACTAAATTTTTTCATCCGGACTCCCAAAGTTATATGAATGGAAGATTACAATCTTAGACACAATATAAATATTCCAAATCATATTTATCTAAAAAAACTAAATAATTTTCTGCAATTATTTTCCCGGTTTTATAGTAACGGGAATTTTTTTAGTTGCATGTGGTGTTAAATATTTCGTAAATTGTTAGCACTCGCCCGAGGTGAGTGCTAACAATTTTTAATACATCTAAAATTTAAAAAATATAGGAGGTATTTATGAAGATTAAACCTTTAGCAGATCGTGTCGTTATCGAGCCGCTTGAAGCTGAAGAAAAAACAATCGGCGGCCTCTATGTACCTGACACGGCAAAGGAGAAGCCCCAGATGGGAAAAGTGGTTGCCGTTGGTGCCGGTAAAGTATCTGATTCTGGCGAGATTGTCAAACCTGAAGTGAAGGTTGGTAATAAGGTGCTTTATGCCAAATATTCTGGCACCGATGTTACTTTTGAAGGTAAGGAGTATTTAATCGTGCGTGAAAGTGATATTTTGGCAATTGTATAATAAAAATAAAATTATTTGGAGGAAATATGGCGAAGATCATTGAATATGATAGTGAAGCTCGCGCCAAGCTGAAAAAAGGGATTGACCAGCTGGCAAGGGCTGTAAAAGTTACCCTGGGACCCAAGGGACGTAATGTGGTCATCGATAAGAAATTTGGAGCACCGACAATAACAAAAGATGGGGTTACGGTCGCCAAAGAAATCGAACTAGATGATCCCATGGAAAATATGGGTGCCCAGATGGTAAAAGAAGTCGCTTCCAAAACCAGCGATGTTGCCGGGGACGGAACAACGACTGCAACGATTTTGGCACAGGCTATTTTTACCGAAGGACTGAGGAATGTGACCGCAGGTGCAAATCCGGCGGAACTAAAAAAAGGTATTGAAATGGCGGTTGGTGTCATTGTCGATGAATTGAAAAAAATGAGTCGCGAAGTATCCGGAAAAAAAGAAATCGCACAGGTTGGGGCTATCTCTGCCAATAATGACGATACGATTGGTGACCTGATTGCTGATGCCATGGACAAAGTTGGTAAGGATGGTGTGATCACGGTTGAAGAAGCCAAGTCAATTGAGACATCGCTTGATGTGGTTGAAGGTATGCAATTCGATCGTGGTTATATATCACCATATTTTGTAACCGATTCGGAGAGTATGGAAGCCGTTCTTGATGATCCGGTTATTCTTATTCACGACAAAAAGATCAGCAATATGAAAGAACTGCTCCCGGTACTTGAAAAAGTTGCCCAGATGGGAAAAGGTTTACTGATAATTGCTGAAGATATTGAAGGTGAGGCACTGGCCACGATGGTTGTAAACAAGTTACGGGGTACATTAAAGATAGCCGCGGTTAAAGCCCCGGGTTTTGGCGACCGCCGTAAATCAATGTTGGAAGATATTGCCATACTGACCGGTGGACGCGTGATTAGTGAAGATGCCGGTTTTAAACTGGAAAATACGACTACGACAGATCTTGGGACCTGTAAACGGGTAACCATTGACAAGGATAATACAACGATCATCGAAGGTGGCGGTAAACCGGCAGATATCAAAGGTCGTGTTGGTCAGATCCGCAGCCAGATTGAGAATACTACCAGTGATTACGATCGTGAGAAACTTCAGGAACGTTTGGCAAAACTGGCCGGCGGTGTCGCCGTTCTCAAAATCGGAGCTGCCACAGAAGTTGAAATGAAAGAGAAAAAGGCGCGTGTGGAAGATGCCTTGCATGCTACGAGAGCAGCCGTGGAGGAAGGGATCGTTCCTGGTGGAGGCGTTGCTTACCTGCGCTGTTTGAAAGCACTGGACAAAATGAAAGTGATTGATAACGACCATCAAATCGGCATAAATATCATAAAACGGGCGATTGAAGAGCCCATTCGCCAGATCGTCATTAATGCCGGAAAAGAAGGTGCCGTAATTGTCGAAGAAGTAAAAAGCAAAACCGGTGCTTATGGATATAATGCCGCAAAAGAAAAATTTGAAGATCTGATGGAAGCCGGAATTATCGATCCGACGAAAGTTTCTCGTACAGCTTTAGAGAATGCCTCATCGGTTGCAGCCCTGCTACTGATGACCGAGGCACTTATCGCGGATAAACCGGAGAAAGAATCTCCAGCGCCCCCTATGCCACCTGGAGGTGGAATGGGTGGAATGTATTGATCCACGAACATTTTTTCAAAAAAACCCTGGTCGGTACCGATCAGGGTTTTTTTATGACTAAAATATGCAAATTTATTTTCGTTTGATATAAACTATTATGATTAATATATTTATTATTTATAACATTAGTACCCGGTTTAAAAAAATGATTGATAATGATTAAAGTTTTTACGGACACTAAGGATTAATAAATAGAAATCATTACCCAAAATTTTCTGTTCTGAGATATAATAATGGATATAATTAAGCTGACGAATATTGTTTTTTATGCGCATCATGGTTATTATAAAGCTGAGCGAGAGTTAGGACAACGATTTGAACTGGATATCGAAGTGGAATGTAATCTTGCTCAGGCGGCGGAAACCGATGATTTGAAATCAACGATCGATTATCGAAAAGTATATGCCCTTGCCAAAGACGCATTTGAAAATTATAAATTTAAACTTCTGGAAACTGTAGCAGAAAGAATTGCTATACAGATCTTACAAAAATTTAGTGTGGGTGCTGTTTTAATAAGGGTACGAAAACCTCATGTCCCTTTGAATGGTTTCCTGGATCATATTGAGATAGAGATCAGACGAACAAATGATGACCTATAAATATTTTCTCAGCCTGGGCTCGAATATTGAACCAAGTTTGCTTTTCCTTAATAAAGCCTGTATCTCGCTCAATTCGATAGGCAAAATCATACAAAAGTCCAGCCTCTATGAAACCCAGGCATGGGGAGAAAAAAATCAGCCCAATTTCTTAAATGCCGTAATCGAGTTTAGCACAGATCTTGAGCCCAATAATCTTCTAAAAAAAATAAAAGGAATCGAAGATTCAATCGGTCGCATACCATCCACGCGCTGGGGACCGCGCGAAATTGATATTGATATCATATTATGTAGGGAATGTACCCTTGATGAGCCCGAACTTCAGATTCCACATCAAAAATTTGCAGAACGCCGGTTTGTTCTGGCGCCACTGGCAGAAATCGAGAAACATTTATATATAAAAAATACAAAAAGAACCATCATAGAATTGCTGAACAGATGTCCTGATCAATCATATATTCAGAAACTTGCAACTAACTGGTGAAATCATGGCTATTGAAGACTTAAGATTCATCGCAATTGAAGGTGTTATCGGTGCTGGAAAAACCAGTCTCACCGCCCGGTTGAGTCAAACCCTGGGAGCGAAGGCGATTTATGAAGAATTCGAAAAGAACCCCTTTCTGGAAGATTTTTACGATGATCCTGAACATTTTGCTTTTCAAACACAGATATTTTTTCTACTGAGCAGATATCAACAACAACAAACACTGCGACAACATGATCTTTTCCAGCAATGCATGGTCAGTGATTATATCTTTGCCAAAGATCGTATCTTTGCCACTTTAAATCTCAATGAAAAAGAGATGAAACTTTATGATACCCTGGCCCGAATTATGGAGAAGGACATCGTTAAAGCAGATCTTGTCATTTATCTCCAATCGTCAACAAAACACCTGATGGAACTTATTCGCAGGCGTGGAAGAAAAATTGAGAAAAATATTAATGATGACTATATCCAGGCACTGAACGAGTTATATAACAACTTTTTTTTCCATTATAATGAAACACCTTTGCTGGTCATTAATACTGATGAGATTGATTTTGTTCATAACGAAAGCGACTACCAGGATATTCTATATGAAATAAATCAGCACTCAACAGGCACAAAATATTATATTCCACATAAAATTTGAGTATTTAAATGAATATTATCAGACTCATATTTTTTTTTATAATCGGCTACTTTATTATAAAAATATTCAGACGGCTTATTAACCCCAGCAAGCGCAATCCACATGTCCAGGGAAAATCAGACAAACCTAATATCTTCCGAAAAAGAACCGATATTCAAGATATAGATTATGAAGACCTTGAAAAATAATAAGGAATCTGCAGAAAAATTGAAAGAAGATACTCGGATTGCCCGTCTTAAAGATGAGAGAGAACGGTTAAAAGCTTTACTAAATATTACCAAAAACCTTTCTGCTGAAATAAATCTGGATTCTTTGCTATTTAAAATAATGGAAGAGGTTCGGCAAGTATTAGAGGCTGATCGATGTTCCGTCTTTATTCTTGACGAAGAAAATAATGAACTTTGGTCCAAAGTTGCGATAGGATTAAATGAAGAGATACGTTTTCCCTCAGACAAAGGGATTGCCGGGGATGTATGCACAACCGGCAACATAGTAAACATTCCAGATGCATACCAGGATGATCGATTCAATCCGGAGATCGATAAAAAAACCGGATATAAAACAAAATCCATGCTGACCATGCCCCTTCGTAACAGACACAATCAGATTATCGGTGTGTTTCAGGTTTTGAATAAAAAGGAAGGGCCGTTTACAGAAGAAAATGAGGAACTTTTATCAGCCATTACTTCCATTGCCGCGTCAGCCATTGAAAATGCACAATTATATGAAGAGCAGAAAAAATCTTTTACCAGCTTCATTGAAACCCTCTCCACAACACTGGATACCAGAGATTATATTACCGCGGGTCACTCCCGTCGGGTAACGCTTTATGCAACTGAAATCGCTCGACTGATGAAACTCAATCCTGAACAGCGGGAAATAATGCGCTACGCCGGGCTTTTACATGATATTGGTAAATTAGGTGTGCCGGAGGTCATTCTCCTTAAGGATAGAAAACTCACAGACGATGAATATGAAATTGTAAAAAGACATGCCAATCTGACAAAGAGTATTCTTAATAAAATACACTTTATGAAAAAATACCGTAATATCCCGAACATTGCTGCCAGTCACCATGAAAGAATTGACGGCACTGGTTATCCCGAACAATTAAAGGGTGATCATATACCTTTGGAAGGAAAAATTCTTGCTGTTGCTGATGCTTTTGATGCATTAACATCAAGAAAACCCTATCAGGATCGGATGGAACTGAATAAAGTGATGGCGATTATAGAAAAAGATACCGGTACAGCATTTGAGCCTTATGTGGTTTATAATTTCAAATTCATCACTCTTAATAAACTTATATTAATCCTCGAATTCGGTCATACCGAAGGAATGGATAAAGCTGATCTGGAAGATTTAGAACCCTATACGCTCGCAGATATCATAGAGATTCGTTCCAAAACAGTAAAATCTACCAAAGAGTTAAATATAGAAAATATATTTATGCGTTTTTATTTAAGACAATATCGAATTAAATAAGCCCACTTATACTTCTTTTAGCAAATCCTTTACCCGGTCTGTTTTTTCCCAGGTAAATTCTTTGTCCGGTCGTCCAAAATGCCCATAGGTGGCGGTCTTCCGATAAATTGGCCTTAACAAATCCAGAGATTCAATAATACCACCGGGTGTAAAATCAAATATTTTTAACAGTAATTCTGACAATTTACTGTCTTCGATTTTTCCTGTTCCGAACGTATCAACCATTAGTGAAATCGGTTCGGCAATACCGATGGCGTAAGCAACCTGAATACCACATTTATCGGCAAGGTCAGCAGCAACAATATTTTTAGCGACATATCTGGCAAAATAAGAAGCAGAGCGGTCCACCTTCGTCGGATCCTTTCCTGAAAATGCGCCACCACCATGTGAATAAACACCGCCATAAGTATCAACAATAATTTTTCTTCCTGTCAGGCCTGCATCACCCAGAGGGCCGCCAATGACAAACCGGCCGGTGGGATTTATCAAATAGCGTACTTTATCTCCTGCCAATAGCTCTTTTGGAATACTCTTTTTGATGACCTTTTCAATAACTTCTTTTTTAATCGTTTCTAAATCGATATCCGGATCATGCTGCGTGGAAACAACTACACTTTCTACCGATACTGGCTTGTCATTAATATATTTCACGGATACCTGTGCCTTACCATCCGGTCGTAAAAATGGTATTTCTTTTGACTTTCTGCACTCCGCCAATCGTTTAGTTACCTTGTGCGCCAGAAAAATCGGTAGGGGCATATATTCCCCTGTTTCCCTTGTGGCATACCCAAACATCATACCCTGGTCACCAGCACCCGCTTTATCCACACCCATAGCAATGTCTGTCGATTGCTGATCCAGCGAAGTCAGAATAGCACAGGTTTCATAATCAAATCCATATTTCGCATCGGTATACCCGATATCTTTGATAACTCCCCGTGCAATTGCCGGTATATCCACATAACATTTTGTCGTTATCTCCCCGCCCACGAGGGTGAGTCCGGTTGTAACAAATGTTTCACATGCCACCCGCCCAAACGGATCTTCCTTAAGCACCTCATCCAATATGGCATCAGAGATCTGATCTGCTATTTTATCAGGATGTCCTTCTGTTACCGATTCTGAACTAAAAATATAGTCTGCCATTTGTTCCCTTTCTAAATCTGTTATTAAATAATACCTATTATTAGTGTCCGATAGAAAATATTTTGAATCAACGAATGATTAAAAAAACTCATCCCCAGACCCCTTCTCTTGAAAAGAGAAGGGGCTTTATAAGTCCTTCTCTTTCCAAGAGAGGGATTTAGGGTGCGTTCTTTAAATCAAATCTTTTTATTTTTAACATATCTAAATTATTCGATGCTCCGGCAATAATTAAAGATGAATTAACTTTTAACAGGGCACTATTTATTGCCGAAATATCTTATTATCCCAGAGATTATGATTGTTTTTTTAATTCGCCCTTCAAATAATCGATATTAACAATACTCGCCGGGTCTTTTTCGTAGAGTAAAGCCAAATAATAGCTTACCCAATCGCTAATAATGATGAGAGAAATCGCTTGTTGTAATAGTGTATCTCCCTCTGTATAAATCTCTATAACTTCGGTTCCATTATCTCGAATAATATTTTTTGTAAGCTGAACACGGGCATTGATTCTGGAATCCGGATTCGTATTTTCCAGAAATAAAACCAGATATTCCTTGAGCAATTTATTGTCCATTTCCCAACCAACAATTTCATTATGATTCATTTCAGGCAGTACATTACTGAAGGCCATCGATTTCGAATTTTCCTGAAATTGATTTTTCCACCGCGTTGCTATCGTTGCCAGATACGGCGCCGTTGAATAAATAATCGGAATTTTGTTTTTTATACGTATGGCCAGGTCTTTTGTAAAAACTTTACCATCAACATATTCTTCGTCACTGCGATGAACAATAGATTCGGCCAGTTGAACCAATGAGGTAAATTCCTCAGAGGAAGTTTGTATCCCCATAAATTTTAGTACCACCTGGTAGGCCAGAAAGAACAGATACCCAAAAGCCTGTCGGGGAGGATACCCACCGGGTATACGGTAAACCGGCCATTTTTTTCTTCCGGCAAGTTTAAGTAATTGTCCCCCCGATGTTATAGCCACAATTTTTGCGCCCCTCTTTTCTGCTATACTGAGCGCATGCAAGGTTTCTTCTGTATCACCGGAATAACTGGAGGCAATGACCAGGGAAGATTTTGAGCAATAGCCCGGAATTTGATACCCCCGGTTTACCTGAATCGGAAAAATCAAATCATCAAACAAAACTTCAGATAAAATATCACCGACAATAGCCGAACCACCCATCCCAAGATATATCACGTTACTAATCGATGTATTAGCCAGTCGAGACATGTTTTTATTAAATATTTTCTGACTCTGAGCAATTTGTTTAGGAAAATTGATGAGATATCGTTTAAAATTTTCTCTATCTACTGAATACATTTTACTTTTATCTCCTCTTAATTAAAAAATCATCGTTTGATATCTTTTGATGGAAGAATTTTTGTGCCTTATTAGTGATCTCTATTTCTGAAGATAAATCTAATATTTCCTGAACCAAATCTTCGCACTCTTTTATTGAGAAAGACCGTATAATTTTTTTTATTCTTGGTATCATATTAGGACTTATACTTAATTTTCTCAATCCCAGTCCTAATAAAATGGGTATCGCCTCCGGATTACCGGCCAATTCTCCACAAATACTGATATCTTTATTAAGGTCACGGGCATTCCGGATAGTTGTTCGCATCAGACGGAGTACAGCGGGATGTAAATCATTAAATAAGTGTGCAATTTTTTGATTGGTACGGTCAACAGCCAGTGTATATTGGGTTAAATCATTGGTTCCAAAACTCATAAAATCAACCTCTTTTGCGAAAACATCTGACATTAAAGCTGCTGCAGGAATTTCAATCATGATTCCCAGGTCGGTGTCTGGATAGAACCTCTTATTCTGTTGTTTCAGCTCTTTTTTTACCTCCTCTATTATCTGCTTTGTTTCCCGAATTTCACGTAAACAACACACCATGGGTATCAGTATTTTAATATTCCGGTTAATATTCGCCCGAAAGATAGCCCGTAACTGGGTTTTAAAGATTTCACGTTCATCTATACAAAATCGGATGGCCCGCCAACCCAAAAACGGATTCTGTTCTTTCGGTTGTTCCAATTTCTTTAAAATTTTGTCTCCGCCGGCATCCAGTGTCCGGAGAACAATCGGTAAACCTTTCATTTCTTCCGAAAAGCGACGATAAATCTTGTATTGTTCCTCTTCATCAGGCAGTCCGTCTTTTTCAAGAAATATCCCCTCGGTTCGATATAAACCGATCCCATTCGCTCCATAGCTTTTTAGATCCGATATTTCATGCAGAAATTCCACATTAGCCAATACCTCGACGTGAATACCATCTTGTGTCGTTGCCGGGAGGGTTGATTCTTCTTTTAATTTATGTTCAATACCCGAATATTTTTTCTTTAATTTTTTATAGGATTCTATCGTTTTGGGAGTCGGATTTATTACCATACGGCCGGAATAGGCATCAATGATAACAAAATCGTCAGTTTGTATAACTTTTGATAGATTCCTGTTATTTATAACATATGGAAGATGGAGAGACCGGGCAATAATTGCAGCATGTGAAGTTTTGCCACCTGTATCCGTTACAAATCCAAGAATTATATTTCTATTAAAATGAACAGTATCCGAGGGTGATAAATATTCCGCGAAGATGACCGATGGGATCGAGATTTGATATTCTGTCCCGACACCGAAAATGGCATGCAAAATTTTATTTTTCAAGTCCTGGATGTCCAGAGCCCGCTCTCTGAAATATTCGTTTTCCAAGCCCATAAAATAGTCCATTTTTCCCCGAAATACAGTAAAAACCGCTGAAGCAGCAGAACATTTTTTTTCTCTAATTCGTATTTCTATTTCTTTTAGAAAAATTTCATCTTCAACCAGGGCAATCTGACTCTCAAATATATCTATAAACTGATCATTATAAATAGCACTACTGAGTTCTTTGTTTCTTTTCAATAGTTCTGCTGTTTGTTTACAAGCCATCCGAAATCGCTCAATCTCTCCATCGATCGTTTCAATCGGGTAATCAAAATCCGCAATATCAAACGACCTTTTACGAAAATGAAAAGCTGGTCCCATTGCCAGTCCCTTGACGATGGGTACAACTTCCAGAGAAACTTCTTTTCTGATACTTGATTGATCTTTTTTATTTTTCGTCTTCATAAAATTTTTGAGAGATTAATTCTTTCAGGGCATCAAATGCTTCTTGCTCATCTTCTCCTTCAATTAAGACAACTATTTCACTTCCCGGTTCTGCTGCCAACATCATAATTCCCATGATGCTCTTTCCATTGACTTCCAACCCGTCTTTAATAACTTTAATATCGGATTTAAATTTTCCGGCAATTTTTACAAATTGCGCTGCCGGTCGGGCGTGCAAACCATGTCTGTTTATTATTTTTAAAACTTCTTCTATCATATATTTTCAACCAGGATGCCAAGAATTATCGCCAATAGTATTGGAAGTGTCAGACTCCTGTAAACCGATTGTTGCCATTTTTTATAAAAATAAGCCGAAAAAAAGCACAGGGTAAAAATAACCGCATGGGAGATATTTATAGCACTATTTTGAATCAAACAGAAACCGATAATCGTACCGAGGGCAAGAGCACCCAGCGCACCATAAATATTTCGTACCGTTCTGAAGTTTTCAAGATTCAAGAATTTATATATTTCAAATCCTGAATGGTATCCTTTAAATATGCCAATGATACGTATATATAAATGAGGAATATTATACAATGCAAGGAGAACAAATAAAAAAATGAGTTTCGTTTCAAAACGTTCAATCAAAATAACCGCCAGCAAGCCTACCAGGATTGAAGCCGGTTTAAGTGTCGCCCATACGAGTTGATCACCAATGGCGCCAAGAGGACCAATTAAAGCGTTTTTTAACCGATCGACCATTAGATAATCATCCTTCCCTTCCCGCGCCAGATCTTCTTCTATGCGGGAAATAGCACCGAGTGCAAAGGAGGAAAAATAGGGATGGGCATTAAAAAAATTCAAATGGCGCTGAATGAACTGACCGCGTTTCTCACTATCTTTAAATAGTTTTTTTGCCACCGGTACCAGAGCATAACTGAATCCTATGGACAACATACTCTGATAATTCCAGACAGCCTGGATAAAAAATGAGCGGAGAAATACCTGCAAAAATACTAATAGTCCCAGTTTGTTTTTTGTCTTCATCTTACTATAAATAATAGACACCCTGTGATTAAACCAATTGAAATAAATAGTTGATATTTTTTTTCTTTAAATGTCGATAATATAAGCCCTGCTCCAATACCAATAAGTGCAAGCACACTATATTTAAAGTATTTATCCCACTCGACCGGGATTTGGGAAACATAATTAAAAATAATATCACCCAAATACATTGCGAGGACAATCAGGGCAAACATCAAAGTATAATGAAATACCAGCGCTGTAAAATTGATCAACGTTAATACATTTAATTTTCCCTTTCTGGCGTAGGGCAGTAATTTATTTAGAAATAATAGATTTGTTTTCCTAAAAATAACTACCAGTTCACCGCCCAAATAGCTGACCAATACGCCAAACAACACACCACAAATGAGAATTGTATTAAAATTATCAAAATTATGATTATACCTGATAACCAAAGCGGTTATTATGATAGCAGCGATATTACCTTCAGGGATTATTGCCGCACCCACCGGCATACTACTAAGCCACAATAGTTGTATATACATCCCGACATGCAAACCCAGTTGAATATCACCCAGAAACCATCCAAGTAACGGGCAAGCAATGAGCGGTTGTGAAATTAAAAATTGGAAGGCCACGGTTGTATCCAGAATGAGGAGACTACCGAAAAGCCCGATATAAATATTTTCCATCGATCACCTAAAAGAATATATGTGATTTCCTCCATGGTGTCAACTACCCGGCAAGATGATGTTTTAATTTACGTTGAACATCTGAGAGGATCTTCTCGCTGTGTTCTCTGGAATTTTCAATAAATATTCTAGTCTTTTGAATCTTTTAAATATAAGGATTTATGAAATAACTTACTAAATATTTACTTGGGGGGATAAAGATTAAAATCATCTCAATGACGAAAGAACAGGATAGTTTCTACCGTTAATGGTGAGTGATCATCAATAAAATGTGATTTAAACTGAAAAAATGATTTTTATAATCGAGATTTTATTTTTTTTGCGATTTCCATGAATGCTTCTGAATTTTTATTTTTCAAATTTTTTTCTACCACCGGAATTCCCTCATCACCCCCGGCACGAATTTCAATATCCAGTGGAATTTCTCCCAGAAGATCAATATTTAATCGTTTACATTCCCGTCTTGCTCCACCGGAATCAAAAATATCAGTTCTTCCCTGGCAATGTTGGCAGATAAAGTAACTCATATTTTCTATAATTCCCAGAATAGGAACATTAACTTTCTGAAACATATGCACGCCCTTTACAGCATCGAGTAAAGCAACATCCTGGGGGGTTGTTACAATGATAGCCCCATCAAGAGTGATCGACTGCGATACGGTTAACTGAGCGTCCCCCGTTCCCGGCGGCATATCAAATAGCATAATATCCAGTTCTCCCCATTCAACGTCACTCATTAATTGTTGGAGTGCGCGCATGACCAGGGGACCGCGCCAGATCACCGGACTGTCATCGGTAACAAGAAAACCCAATGACATCAGTTTAACACCATACTTGTCAATGGGAATTAATTTCTTTCCATCAAAACCGGGCTTTTCGGAAATACCGAACATCAGGGGTATACTTGGACCATATATATCTGAATCCAATAAACCAACGCTAACGCCAAGTTTTGCCAGTGCAATGGCTAGATTAACACTTACCGTGGATTTTCCAACACCACCTTTGCCGCTGGCAACTGCTATCTTATACTTAACTTGCGGTAAGAAAGCTTTTGATGTATTTATATCAACTACCGGTTTTGCTTTTTTTATGGAGACAGATTCGACCCCCGGAATTCCCGCTATTTTTTCTTTCACTTCCTCTTCGACTTGTTTTACAGCTTCTGAATCATCACTACGAAGATCCAGCTCGATCACAACCGCCGTCCCAGCCACATCAATGGACTTAATGGTGCCCAGGGTAATAAGGTCCTTTTTCATTCCCGGATAATTGATATCCTTTAAACTTAATTCGACTGTTTCTTTGGTTAACATTAATACCTCTTTGTTATTAAATTTCAAAAAATTCTAATCGTTAGGCGTAACAACCTTGTGAAAATAAAAAAAGCCAACCAAAGACTTGGTTGGCTTTTTTTGATACAATTGATATTAGATAACAATTTCCAGATCTAAGATTTGATCTTTCTCCAGATTTAATGATACTTCTCTGGGATCATTTAATTTTATATCATTAATCATTTTTAGCACCACCTTGAAATCAAGTGTATTCATATCTTTTTCGGAGAGAATCCCGACGCCGTTCATAACACCGCCCTTATCCCGATCATAATAGCTGATGGTGATATCTTCATTAAGATCCAGAGCTTCGAGAATCTCTCGCACCTCGTCAATACTGCGCTCTTCTACAATCTCCTCATCGATATCTTCTTCAATACTCACAATATCACCGTCGGCAAAATTAAAATCAATCGTACCACCACCACCTTTTAGGAAGATCGTTTTTTTATCCTGGCTCTCACTTACTTCCCGATCAACATTCACGATCTTACCGGTGAAATGATCATTGCCGATATCAATTATTTTAACAGCAACAGGCCTATCCTCCGGGGTGCCATCATAGGCCAATCTGAGAATACTGACTTTTTTTCCTTTACCGAGTTCTATCACTCGTTTTTTTAAATCATCGGGAGGGATCGCATTTAGATGTCTGAAATCATGCTCTTTTTCCCTCTTCGATCTAAATAATTTGAAAAAATATCTCCTGAAAAGAGGTTGATCATCTGCAAACATTTGACAAAAATGATTTTTTGATGTTCTCATTATAACAACCTCGCCTTTTCGGATTAAATGCTAAATTATTTTAAATTAACAAAGTTGAAAAATAAAAGCAAGCAAGTTCATATTTTCTATCCACTTGCTCCATTTAATCAGATATGTTCTTTATCGTTCTGTTCAAGTAATTCTTTGGCATTGGCTATGGCTTGAGGCGTCAATTTTTCACCGCCTAAAAGTTTTGCAATGTCTAAAGCTCGTTCCTCTTTGTTCAGTTTCTGTACATCAACCCTGGCTCGTCCCTCAATCTCTTCCTTGATTACCGCATAATGTACATCACCCTGGGCGGCAATTTGAGGTAAATGGGTGATGACAACCAGTTGTCGGTGTTGAGCGATTTCCCACATTTTCCTGCCGACAATCTGGGCAAAGCGACCGGAGATACCGCTATCAATTTCATCAAATACAAGCGTATCGATATCATCAGTGTCAGCAAGTAGTGTTTTAATACTTAGCATGATCCTGGAAACTTCACCCCCGGACGCAACTTTATATAGCGGACGGCTTGGTTCTCCTATATTAAGTCCCACAAAAAATTCTACCCGATCTAATCCGTCTTCTGAGAGATCATATTTTTTTCCATTAAAACAAATAATACCACTTTCGCTTTCTTGCCACTGTATCTTTACCTCAAACCGGGCATGATTCAAACCAACAGACGCCAATAACGACTCAAGTGCCGTTCCGAATTCTTCACCACTTTTTTTTCTTTTCTCAGAAAGATTGAGGGCAATCGATTGCAACTTTTCCCGGCTCTCTTCCAGATTTTTTTCTAGTGTTTCAATTTTTCCATCAAAGTTTTCAATTTCATCCAATTCTTTTTTCATCTCGTCACGCCGTTTAATGAGATCTTCAATGGTTTTAAGCTGATATTTTTTTAACAACCAATCCAGATCAGATTCTCTTTTTTGAATCTCCTCCAAACGGCCTGGATTGAATTCAAGATTTGAACGATAAGTTTCACAAAAGCGGCCTGTCTCTTCGACTGAAACCTGGGCGGATTTTAGATTCGTTATCAATTCCAGAAACGAAGGATCAATCTCAGCCATGGGTTTTAACCTGTTGATCGCCTCAGCTACTTTATTCGAAGCAGAATTTTCATCCGAATATAAAATAGTACTCACCTGGTCTGTTATATCATAGAGTGCTTCGGTGTTTTCTAATATCCTTCTTTCTGAAATTAATGCCGTTAATTCCCCTTCCTGTAAATTGACTTTGGCTAACTCCGCAACCTGAAATGTATAAAGATCATGCTTTTCGTAACTACTTTTCCTCTTTTCAATAAAACTGAGAAGTAATTTTTTTTGCTCTTTATAATTTTGGTATGCACTTTTGTACTCCTCCAGAAGCGGCAGAATATTACCAAAAGCATCAAGATATACCATGTGATTTTCCGGATGAATCAATCGCTGATGTTGATGTTGTCCATGCAAATCTATCAGAAATCCTGTAACAGCGCCCAGCGTATTTATGTTCACCGGCGAATCATTGATAAATGCCCGGCTGATACCCTTTTCGCTTATCTCACGTCTAATAATCAACATATCGTCAAAGGTATCAACTTCAAGTTTTGATAAAAGTAATTGCTTTTTCCCCGCGTGAGGTAACTGGAATTCTGCTTCCAGTATCGCTTTTTTGGCACCGGCACGCACCAGATCCGTCTGACCTCGTTCACCACAAAGCAGGCCAAGCGCACCAACTAATATTGATTTTCCTGCACCGGTTTCTCCTGTCAGAACCTGAAATCCCGGAGCAAATTCAACTTCTAATTCATCGACAATTGTAAAATCTTTGATGTACAATCTTTTTAACATAATTATGTATAATTTATAAGTCCCGATTTTGTAACAATCTACGATATTGACTCATAGGTGTAGGATAGCCTGAATTTCAAGGTTTAATTACTGCAATTTTACCATAGCCGGTAATTCCTTCATCATTGTATATCAGATAGATATAGATGCCACTGGATACAAAGGCATTACTCAGATTTCTGCCATCCCATGTAGCACGTCCGCCTTCAACACTACCATTTTCTTGAGTCAGCAGCTGTACCAATCGTCCATTTATATCCAAAATTTTTACCGAAGCACCAAAAACCAGGTTTTTAATAATATACGGCGTATCATCATTAAGAATAAAAGGGCTGGGACCTGCAGAAACAACGGATAGATCTTGCTTATAGTCTGAGAATGGTCCGGAAAATATTGATAGACCGCCTTCTGTACCAATGTACGCCTCTCCCAAATGATGATCAACAAAGATAGAGTTTACTGTTTTGGAGGGCAAACCACTGTTCTCCGGTGTGTAATGTACCCAGGCGGCAGGGTCCCATGGGCTTTGATTCGATTTAAGGATGCTCATCCCTCCATCTGTGGCAAACCACTTATTGTTAAAATCATCTACAAATATCTGATTGATTTTATTTTCGATTGGACCAGTTTCACCCACATGTTTATAAAAGTTAATCCCATCATAAGAATTCAATCCACCGGCAGTACCAATCCATATAATTCCATCCAGATCACGTTTTAAACATAAAACCACATTACTGAACAAACCGGCATTCGTTGCCGTATATGGTGGTGTCAGTGGTTTATCATCACTCAAATTCTCGATGGTTCCGTTATAATCAAATACCCGGATACCAGACGTATAAGAGCCAATCCAAAGCCTTCCAAAATCATCAAATTCCAGAGAAGAAAATTCAGATTCGTTTGATGAAATACCTATATTGTTGCCAAAGTAAGTCCAGTTACCGCAATCCATATTCAGAGTACCCTGGCTATTTCTCGGGAGAACAGCCAGATATTTGCGGTCTCGGGCCAGGTGATTGATACACCACAGATTACCAACTTTATCTTCCAAAAAATATGGGATCACCGTATAATTTTCAGTAAGGATATCCGCTCCAACCAGACAGGTTTTTTTTTCATCAGGAATATCCGGTAAAACGAACTCTTCGACGCCATCAACGGTAGATATCGTCATTCGTCCATCCCCAGACCATGAATGATAGTAATCCAGAGCACTATCATCTATAACAACGATGCCCCCTCCCCAGGCTCCGAACCAGATTTTTCCGGATATATCTTCATACACATAAGCCATCGCATTTTTTCGATCCCAATCATTATCATAATATTGATAATTGGACCAATTCTGAAAATCATATTTATAAAAGCCAAATGGATGGGATAATTTAAATTTGCCGGATGATATCCATAGTGTTCCTTCGCGATCTTTGATCAGAACACCTACAAAATTACTGGCCGGTCCGTCAACGAGAAAGGGATGGGTCCATGTTTTTTTATTCATACCCCCATCTTTTAGTCCGATCCATATTTCGTTGTTTTCATCGACCACACCGGAAGTAATCAATTTTTCCTCTCTGTCAATACTCGTCCATATACCGGCCGATTTTCTAAAATAGTCTTTGTCCCGAATGAAGATCATTTCTTCACCGGAAATGATAATCTTTGAAACCAGACCACTACCCCAATCTGATAACTCCGACAGATCACCCTCCCTGTTAATACGTGCCACGCCGCCATAGGTAGCTATTAACAGC
>CAZBBC010000012.1:0-2961 GCA_964489835.1 uncultured Calditrichota bacterium | reverse complement strand
CAGATCACCCTCCCTGTTAATACGTGCCACGCCGCCATAGGTAGCTATTAACAGCGAATCACTGGTTGGTACCAGATCATAAATAATATTTGAGGGTAGACCGTTATTGACTGTTATTAACTGCCAGGCTTCTGATATTTTTAAATTATTCAGGATAAAATCAGAGGATGCATAAAGCAGACCCTTCTCAGTCGCATAGTACAGACGGTGGTTAAAAATGGTCAGACGATATGCTTTCTCCGGTACCAACGGTAAGTTATTATAGAAATCCCGGAATTCAAGATTATCCGTCCTGATCAGATAGACAGCGACACCTTTATTTGTTGCCACCCACAAGGTGTCCATTAAAGCATACAGATCAACAATTTCCTCACCATTCAGATCGCGGTAAACCTCCCAGGTGTCCGATGTTACGTTGTAACGGTTGATTGTTCCGTCACGTGATCCGAAGAGAAGATGGTCATATATATCTTTTTCAACGGCAGTTAAGTCCAGAGCACCAAGACCATCGACGTTTGAATAGGTTATATACGAGCTGTCTTCAGGACTGAATCTATAAGCCCCCCCGGTGGTACTGACCCAAATCTTACTCTTAAAATATATCATATCTGTTACATCATTCATATATGTAATGGTTTGCCAATCATGCATATCCTGTGCATAAAGTTCCGGAATAATAAACAGAATGATTATGAACAAACGCTTATAATTCAATGAATTCTCCCGATCGGTTTAAAGAAAGGTTTATTTTAATGATATACATAAACTATGCCAAACAGAAAATATAGTTCCCGGAATTCAAAATCTTTTATTAAACGCATTCCATTAAATCACCCACAGTGTCCATTATTCTCCTGAATTAATAGATTTAGTAATATGAGGAATATTGAAAATGATCGACAAAAAATTGCTCAGAAGAAATCCGGTGACACCCCAGATATTTTCGCCATTATATTCATAGAAGTGAACATCCCAAATGATGCCATCCCGTTTCCAACGTTTAAATTTAAAGATATCCGGATTCAGAAGATGTCTCACCGGGACTTCAAGTACCTGTGCGATCTCATCAGTGCTAATGACAAACGGGTAGGGATAAAGGAAATGGGCAACATAGGGTGTTACCATAAAATTTGTATTTGTTAAAAAATTATCTGTGCAGCCCAGTATGGTCAAATCTTCAGATCTGATCCCCATTTCTTCCCATGTTTCCCTCAAAGCAGTCTCTTGGAGGTGATCATCACTGGATTCGTGCATACCGCCCGGAAATGAAATCTGACCTTTATGATACTCAACTTTATCTGTTCGCTTAGTAAACAAGAGGTGAGCTTCCTGGTCTTTAAAAAATAATGGAATTATCACCGCAGCCTTTTTATAGGGAACATCCGCATAACGGAAAGTGCGTAATTTACGCTGCTGGAGTTTACTTTTAATCCTTAAATACAGTTGGTCGGGATCAATCAGGTATTCATGATATTCATTCATCACATTTCTGAATCTTGAATTGAATAGTCGGCAATCTTGTTATACAGAGAACGGCGGCTGATGCCAAGGATTTCTGCCGCCTTCGCTTTATTCCCCTTCACTTTTTTTAATGTTTTTATTATAGATTCCCTCTCTATCTGTGGTAACGATGTTCCAGTCTGAAAGCGAATTTCTTCTCCGGGTACGGCAGATTCAATGACATTTGCCGGCAGGTCAGAAAGTTTTATAATATCTTTTGCAGATATCATAGCCCGTATGATTACGTTACGCAATTCTCTGATGTTCCCCCGCCAGCCATAAGCATTCAGACACATTAATGCTTCTTTATCAATACCGGTGATCTTACGGTTATATTCTTCGTTAAAGTGATGAATGAAATAATCGCACAAAAGTGCAATATCTTCTTTCCTCTCGCGTAAAGGTGCCAGCTCAATTAAATATACATTCAGACGATAATACAAATCTTCACGGAATGTACCCTCATTAATGCATTCTTCCAGATTTTCATTCGTTGCGGCAACAATTCTGACATCCACAGGTATTTCACGTTTCCCACCTACACGATCAATCGTTTTATTCTCAAGGACACGGAGCAGGGCAATTTGCACAGGCGCATTCATTGTACTTATTTCATCAAGAAAAAGTGTCCCGCCATTGGCCTCTTCAAATTTTCCTTTTTTCTGATCAATCGCCCCTGTAAATGATCCTTTCTCATGACCAAAAAGTTCTGAGATAATCAAATCTTTAGCAATAGCACCTGTGTTAACCGCAATAATTGCCTCATCCGATCGTTTTGATGCTTTATGAATAGCCCGTGCAACCAGTTCTTTGCCCGTACCACTCTCACCCGTAATCAGCACAGGCACATCAATGTCAGCTATTTCCCGGACCTTTTTTAAAACCTGGGTGATCTCTTTACTTTTCCCGATAATTTCATCAAAATGATTGATCTTTTTATCTTTTTTCCTGATCGGTATTGTCTTTTTATCTTGTTTCACCTGCACCAGATTTAATGCTCTGTGTATGGCATTTTTCAACTTTTTGGGATCAACCGGTTTTGGAATATAATCAAGCGCACCATTATGTATCGCCTCAACCGCATGTTCGATTGAGCCATATCCGGTTACCATGATAACCTTGAGCAGAGGATCGCGGTCATTGATTAACTTCAACAATTCCATGCCATCGATTTTACGCATTTTATAATCAGTGATGATCAGATCATAATTTCGATCGTTGATCATTTCAAGAGCACTTTCTCCACTATCCGCCTCTTCCACCGCGTAATTTTCATCTTCGAGCATAATGACCATTGCGCTGCGGTGCGCTTCATCATCATCAATAACCAAAATATTTGGTTTTATCATCACGTCACCAGTTTTTCTAGTATCTTCTTAATTATTTAAATTTATAAATGTCCGGTTTAAAATTTTAGTTTGTACTGATTTTACTAATAGTTTTTATTGTTAAACACAATAT
>CAZBBC010000011.1:0-73073 GCA_964489835.1 uncultured Calditrichota bacterium | reverse complement strand
TTTATAAATTGATCAAAATCGTAAATGTTTTTTAAGATTATCCACCGTAGGTGGTTCAGAGTATAGTTAATTAAAATAATATCTATAAATTAAAAACTTTGATGAACATAGAATTAATTTAATATAATAATCAGGCTATCTTTTAGCATGGATAATTCATTTCTCGCCCGTCTGCACCGGGCAGGCTGAGGCGCAGCGATATTTATAGAACACGGATGATACAGATTATCCGCCACAGGCAGCCTGCCCGCCCTTTGGCGGGGATCCGCCTATCCCGTGAAACGGGATATACAACATGGCGGAAACTGATTCTCACGGATTAAAACTAAAATAAAAATAATTTTAAATAAAATCCGTGTTAATCCGTGGACTTCTTTTTTGGATTGCAGCAATATGCTGCGGTATGAATAGAACAGGCTAATTATAAATTTTTAAGGACGCATATGAAGAAGAACAAATCGGAAGAAAAAAATCCCTGGATCACGCTTTCTTCCAGAGAGATTTATAAAAATGAATGGCTTCGTTTGCGTGAGGATCAGGTTATTACGCCAGGGGGAAAACGTGGTATTTATAGTGTGATTGAAAAATCCCCAGCCATTGCCATCGTTCCCCTTACAAAAAATCTGGATACATATCTTATCGGTCAGTATCGCTATGCCTTAAACACTTATTCATGGGAAATCCCTGAAGGTGGGGCAGATCCGGGTGAATCAAACCTGGAGGCAGCCAAAAGGGAATTGAAAGAAGAAACCGGTTTGGAAGCTTTACAATGGACATATCTGGGATCTTTATATACCAGTAATTCTATCATGAATGAAATCGGCCATATTTATCTGGCAGAAGATCTGACGGAGGGTACGGCAGAACCGGAACATACAGAGGATCTTTCGGCAATAAAAATTCCCTTCAGGGAGGTATATCAGAAAGTATTGAATTATGAAATCAAGGATGCTCTGGCCATCATTGGTGTTATGCGTGTTTATGAATATCTGAAAACTAACGGAAGATTATAGCCAATGCTATCTTAGAATCCTTAACCGCCCAAACTGAGAGTTTGTTTCTGACATTTGAATATCGAACAAGGATCAACGATTTTTGATAAAAGAATTGATAACAAACGAATAAATTCAACTTAAATAAACGGTCATCCACGTCTGTTAATACATCACGAACCAAGCGAAGACCACGAAGATTTTTTGATTTGCGGTACTTCAAAAATCGTTAATCGTTAATCCTTGTTCAATATTCAACTAAAGTAAAGTTCAAACGTTTTTTGTTATGGCTTAGGGAAAGGTATCTAGGATAGTCGATAGGTAAAGGCAGAATCTGAAGTCGTTTTCAATTATAGAAAACAGGTTGAGTCTCAGTGTTGTTTGTAACGGATCGTTTTTTCGATCGTTGTATCCTTTTCAGCAGTACTGAAGGTCCATTTTTTTAATATATTTAAAATACATGTCTCCAGCTCCAAAAAATGAATAGTGGCATCCAATACTTTTATTTCTCTGACTTCACCGCTGGGTAGGATATGAATACTCAAACTGATCTGATAGCCAGACCGTTCATTTTCTTTTAAGAATGTTTGCATACATTGTTCTATCTCGCTGCATTTTAAATCTAACTTTTTATCCCATTCCAGCAGAAGGGTGGATTGTCCATCTTTTCCTTTCGCCACATCTTTTGTAGAGTAAGCAGAACTGAATCCCCTGGCGGTTTTAATCTCTTTTTCGTTAGAGTAATCAACAGCAACTTTTGGAGCTGATACATCTGCAACCTTTGTATCCATGTTTTGTTTGAATAGCGGTTGAGATGGAGAAGCCTCTGACAAAGGTAGTGTTTTTACTTCCCCACGATCTCTTCCGCCAGATTCATTGCCGGCCTCATTAGGGGATATGCGCTCTCCAACAGGCTCACCAACACTTTTTTGTTTTATGGGAAGCGATTCTTTTCTTTTACCAGTGGTGGTTTTAATCTGCCGGGAATTTTTTTCCACAGGTTTTTCTTCTTTGCTGATAGTGGGGGAAACCGGTTGCTGCTGTATTTTCAATGGTGTGCGCACGGTTCTTCCGGGACTGATATTAAACTGGTAGTAAAGTATCAGGGGGGTAATAACGGCCACAAATAATATTGCTGCATAGCGCAGGAGTAAAAATCGTGTATCTTCCCTTTTTTTTAGACGATCGTGGAGTTTTGTCTTTATTTCGCCGCGGGCAAATTCTGAAACGCCCCTTTTTATCGCTTTTTCTAAAATAACGGCCTGTGCATGGACTTCGCATTCCCGCAGGTGGTTTTCAAATTTCTCCAGCAGATCCCCTTTAAGTTGTCCACAGACATATTGCTCAACGAGCAATTCTTTATCAATTTGCTGACAAAAATTTTTATCCATGATTTTCCTCTGATAAACTAATCAATGTCTTGTTTTACCAGATGTTCCAATTCCTTCTTACACTGATATTTTTTTGATTTCGCCACATCTTCATTAGCCAGATCAAGCATTACACTGATATCATGCATTGATTTTTCCTCAAAGTAGAATGCAGTCAGAATTTTTTGACAAATTGGGGATAATTTTCTAAGACAATGCTTAACGATTTCTATTAATTCAGTTGCTTCAATCGTATCAGCAATATCAGTATCATCTCCCGGATTATTACTGATTTGCTCCAGGCTTGTATACCTTTTACGACGATTTAATTCCTGTAACCATTTTTTCCGGACCACGCCATATAAAAAGGTGGATATTTTTGATTGGAGGATAAAGTCACCTTTTCGGACTTTTTCCCAAAAAGTAACCAATGCTTCCTGCAGAATTTCTCTCGCGTCTGCTTCATTGCCGTTATTTTGCCCGATATACTTTAAAATCATGCGCAGGTTCTTCTGATAGAGATAAACCAGAACCGAGTCATCACCATCACATATCGATTTAATTATTTGCTCATCGCTCGTATAAAATCGAAGAAGTTTGGTCATGTTCTTTATCGTATATTGGTGTAAATCCTAAAAAGTAAATATAAGGCTAAGAAGAAATCTGTCCCGAACTTAATAAAACCTATCGCCATTGACAACGGAAAAATAATGATAGAAAAAGGTAAATCATCTATAAAAAAGGTAACGATCCGATAGAGTGTTAAAATCAAATATACTATTTACAACATGAATGAAATTAGATAAATTGTGAAGAAAATAACAAAAGGAATATAGTTTTATGAAAGAAAAGACTGCCCGAGCAAGGTTAAACTTTTTACTCTGGATATTTGTACTGCATACGCTTGGTGTTGCCATTGGTTTAATCGTTTTATCTCCTGAATACCTTATTTATTTTGGTTTTCAAAATTTTCAGTGTCGCTTTTTTCAAATGCAGGCCGGGATATTTCATCTGGTGATGGCTGTGGCCTATCTTTTAGCATTGTACCAGGGGGAGAGTGCACCCGGTTTAATTTATTTTGCAGTGTTTGCCAAATCGATCGCTGCTGTTTTTCTTGCATTTTATTATTTATTTGTGGAGCAAATTTGGATGATCCTTTTATCTGCTCTGGGGGATGGATTTTTGGGAATGTTACTCCTGGTATTATATAATCAGTTTCTTCAAAGTCGGGAAAAAACTGTATCAGAAGGACTGTGATATAACGATTAAAAGTAAAAATCATGAAAATATCTAATCAGATTCAAAAGAGATCTAAGCGACTACCGGTGATTATCGTTACCGGGGCATCGGGATTTATTGGCAGACATTTATTAGAGTCTTTCAAGTATGATTTTTATATCTATGCTTTGGCCAGACGTGCACAGCGGGTGGCGGGTGTGGAAGAACACGAAAATATCGAATGGATCCGTGCTGATGTTGGCGAAGAAAAAATGGTTGCACGTGTTTTTTCGACCATTGCCAGGGAAGGCGGCGCTGATTTTTTGGTGCATTTAGCCGGTTATTATGATTTTACAAATAAAAAAAATAAAGAATATTTGCGTACGAATGTCAACGGTACCAAATACATTCTAAAGCATGCACAAGATCTGAATCTTAAAAGATTTATATTTGCCAGTTCTCTGACGGTTACTGAATTCGGGAAAGAGGGATCATTGTTGAATGAAAAAAGCCCTCCGAATGCTAATTTCCCCTATGCCTGGAGTAAAAGAGAAGGAGAAAAACTGGTCAAAAAGCACTCTAAAAAATTTCCCTGTACGATTATCCGATTGGCTGCCATCTTTAGCGATTGGTGTGAATATGGTCCCCTCTATGTTTTGCTTTCAACATGGTTGTCCGAAGGATGGGATGCAAACATCCTCACAGGGAAGGGAGAAGCAGCCATCCCCTATTTACATACAAAAAATTTAAATTTTATGATTTATGAAATAATCAATAATACGGCAAAGTTACCAAAATGTGATACATATATTGCCAGCCATGATGGATGTACCTCCCAGAAGGAATTACATGAAATCTCAATGCGGTATAATTACGGACAAATAAAAAAGATATATTTTATACCGAAATGGTTTGCCTGGTTAGGTGTCGTGTTTTTAAATCTGATTGGA
The DNA here is from genome assembly GCA_964489835.1 of uncultured Calditrichota bacterium. Taxonomy (GTDB): domain Bacteria; phylum Calditrichota; class Calditrichia; order JAJRVZ01; family JAJRVZ01; genus CAZBBC01. The sequence continues at coordinate 68,543 of CAZBBC010000011.1, read as the reverse complement.
AAATTGAAGGGTAAACGTCCATTTATCCGACCATGGATGGTTGGCTATACGGATAAAAATATGAACATCGATGCCTCCTATACGCGAAAGGCTTTGAAGTGGAAGCCCATTGAGCGATTCCATATTAAACGCCGTCTGTTATTCCTCATTGAGAACAGAAAGAGTAATCTATATGAATGGAATAGGCGAAATGAAGAAGCAATCCTCAAAAGTGGATTAACGCCTCCCAATTTCATGATCTATGAAGCAATGGTTGGCTTCGAGCAGGAGATTATCGAGAATATTTTGGATGAAATCTACAAATCTGAAAATAGAGATCGCTTTAGTTCTTATGTTAAACTCTCACAAATTGAACTGGAATACCGTTTCAGGAATTTATATAAGATGTTGAAAACGGCAGTTGTTCTTGGCGATCGATTGCATGTTTTGAGCTATGCGAGGACCTTAGCGGTCGAACGCTTTAAAGAGCATTTTGAGGTGCAAGAAGTGATTAATGCCATTTCGCTGGTAGGCAATTTGCTTGTCAAAAATTTAAAAGCAGAACCTCAACTTAAAAATATGAACCTGCGGATCCATGATGAAATATTACTAACGGTTCAACTGATCATTGATGAACTTGAAGACTCTTTTGATCGTCTGTCGGGTGTTTATTGAGTGTAAGTAATTTCCCACTCGTGCAATTTCATGAGGACGGAGGTGATCACTTTATCCATCAATTTTTTCATCTCATTAGAAACATCCAGTCCAAGTTCCATGCAAAAAGGTTTAATACCTACCAGGCAAATCTCGGCGGGTGTGATTTCCAATAATTTGATCACGCTTAAAACGTCGGATAGTCCCAGGTGGTGTAAAGATATTTTAGAGGTGATCGTCGCTAGTATCTCATCGTTTTTAATAATACCGATATATCCCGGTTTTTCTTCGAAATTAACCGCATCGATTATTAAAACCTTGTCACTATTTTCAAAATAAGGTAAAAGATCTGTACCTATCGTTCCGCCATCGATGATATCAATATCGGGATTAAAGGTGTATTTTTTTTTAAGGAGATTGGCGGTGTGAACGCCAATCCCCTCATCCTGCATCAGGATATTTCCAAGACCTAAAATCGTTACCCGGTTGTTACTCATTTCATCACACTTACGCGAACCAGTTCTTTCTTTTTAGGATCATGCAAGTGAATGGCGCAGGCAAGACAAGGATCAAATGAGTGAATGGTTCTCAACACTTCCAAAGGTTTTTCAGCTACTGCAATGGGATTTCCCATCAGGGATGCTTCATAGGGTCCCATCGCATCTTCCTGATTTCTTGGTCCGGCGTTCCAGGTTGACGGGACAACCGCCTGATAGTTATTTATCTTACCATTCTCAATTACAATCCAGTGAGAGAGAACACCGCGCGGTGCTTCGTGGAATCCAAATCCCTTTTGAATGCCACTGGGGAATTCCGGTTGATTAAATGTTGCCATATCACCTTTGGCAATGTTCGCGATGAGTAACTGATAGTTTTTCTCAAGAATTTCATAAAGTACTGCACAACGAATAGCTCTGGCAGCATGCCGGCCAAGCGTCGAATGAAGGGCACTTAACGGCACCTGAACGCCGGCGATGCTATTTATTTTAGAAATGGCAACGTTCAGATATTTCTTGGTTGGTTCATGTCCGGCAGCATACATGGCGAGAACATTTGCCAGGGGGCCAACCTGTGCCGGTTTACCATCGAAGCTGGGTGATTTTACCCAGGAGTACTTGCCGTTTTCCTGAAAATCCTTATAATCCGGTACCGTTTCCTCATCCCACGGATGTTTGGTCCAGCTGCCTTTATACCAGGAGTGCTTGATACTTTCCTTAACATTCTTTCTGAAGAAATCGTCATCAAAGCTCTTGATCCTGGTAAATTTAGAGACATCACCGTTAGGTATATAACCACCAGGTGTCAGGAATTCTGTCCCTTTCGTATCTATAGGAAAATCAGGAACAGATAAATAATTCTTAACGCCGGACCCATAATTCAGCCAATCTTTGTAAAAAGCAGCAACGGCACAGACATCGGTGACAAAGACATTAAGAATAAAATCCTGAATATTATCCATCAGTGTTTTGATATAGTATAACCGTTCCATATTCAGTGCCGATTGATTATCAAGATTAATGGGATTGGCAACACCCCCAACGGCAAGATTTTGAATATGTGGTGTCTTGCTACCCAGAATACCTACGATTTTATTGATCTGGCGTTGATATTCAAATGCTTCAAGATAATGGGCTGCCGCGATTAAATTTACCTCTGGCGGTAACTTCATCGCCGGATGTCCCCAGTAACCATTCGCAAATATTCCCAGCTGACCGGAGCCGACAAATCCTTTGAGTTTCTCCTGAACTGATTTGAAGTGACGTGAGGTATTATTCGGCCAGGAAGATAAATCACCGGCGAGTTTTGCCGCTTTATTGGGGCTGGCCCCTAGCGCAGATACGATATCTACCCAGTCAAGAGCGGACAGGTGATAAAAGTGGACAATATGATCGTGGATACCATGGGCAGCAATGAGCATGTTTCGTATATATTGAGCGTTTAATGGAACCTCAATTTTGAGCGCGTTCTCGACAGCGCGAACAGAGGCAATCGCATGAACCGTTGTACAGACACCACAGATTCTTTGTGTATAAATCCAGGCATCCCGTGGGTCACGGTCCTTAAGTATTATTTCTATACCCCGCCACATCTGACCCGAGGACCAGGCATTGGTTACTTTACCGCCATCAACCTGACAGTCGATACGCAGATGGCCCTCAATTCTGGTGATGGGATCAACAGTTATTCTTTTTGCCATTAATAGTTCCTCCTTCAATTATTATGCATGTTTCACTTCTGGCAAAACAGGTAATCTCTTAACAAACAGCAAATAGGCCATAATTTCTATCGCAATAATACCGACAGTTATCATGATCTCCGAAAAAGCGGGGAAGTAATTATAACCGTTACCGGGATTAAAACCTATCAGATAGGTATTAAAGCGATAGAGAGCGCCCGCCAGAAGCATTGAAACTGCAGACAGGAAAAGGTATTTTGGGCTCTTTCTCTTCGTCGCAGAAAAAAGAATCACCAGTGGATAGATGTATAAGAGATTTTCCAGAATAAACATGATACTCTTCAAATCAAAAGCTAAAATATGACCCAGGGCGCCTCTGTAAATAAGATCTCCAAAGCGGAAAATGAAATAAACAATCAAAAGTTTAGGTATAACACCAGCCAGTTTTGAGAGCATAGAGGTTTCCATGGGTCTTTTTAAACCAATGGATGAAAACAGGGACTCAAAGACCACGATCGCATAACCCATAGTCAGGGCGGTCATCAGATATAAAAAAGGTAACCAGTCTGTTTGCCATAGTGGGGAAACCTTTTGTCCGGCAATGATCATAAGGGAACCCAGGGAAGATTGATGTAAAGTCGGTAATAATACGCCCAGTCCGATAAAGAAAAACATGACCTTGTTCAGGATTTTTAATTTGCCTTCGTGTTGGGCCTTCCCCTCAAAAAATGTTGGGCTAAATTCAATCCACATCACTGCGACATAAAGGGCAACGCAGACGGCGACCTCAAACATGATCGAATTTGGATTGGCGGTTCCGGGAAGAAAAATATTCTGAAGATTCCACCACCGGCCCGTATCAACGTATATGGATACACCGGCCAATGTATAGCCAAACATACCGGCCATTAATGCGGAACGAACCAGGGGATGATAATGACCTTTATTGAATATATATACCAGCATCGCCATTGCATATCCGCCGCAGGCTATCGCTGTGCCGGTGACAACATCATAGACGATCCACATACCCCACGGATATCCATCGTTGAGATTGGATACGGAACCGATCCCGAAGAAATATCTTTTAAGAATGAAAAATACAGCAATAAGCCCAAAGATCATTAGAATTTTGAAGGGCCTGGTGAATATTTTTCCTCCTAACGGTTTGGTTTCACTCATAGCAGACTCCTTTACTCATCCGATTGATGTTTTTTTACGGACCGATAAGCGGCGGTTACCATTGCGCCCAGGAGTACGATCGGACCGATAAAACCGGTGTATAGCGTATGCTGTAACGTCTCTGATCTGGCAGCGCCTGACCTTTCTGGCATCTTTGGTAAACCAAGCTTTTCAAAAGGCACCGCTGAGAGCATAATATATTGCGCACCACCGCCCTCTTTTTCTCCGTAAATGTAATTAACATATTTTCCCACGGGTCTGCTTTTTTTATCTTTCGCATTAACGGTGCGTACCGGAAAGTCATAGCGTTCACCGTTTTTCAGATTCAATCGTTTATGTGCCTCGGCCAGCAGATCTTTCGCTTTTCCGAAAATGGTTGCGCCGGTGGGACAATACTCGGCACATCCGGTAATTCCGCCTGTTTCAAGTATATGATGGCACATCTCACATTTTACCAGAGATGGCAGTGCTTTATGATATTCGAATTTTGGGATCAGATATTGGCAGGCGATCTGACAATAGCGACAACCGCAACAGGCATCCCGGTCCCAGGTTACAATTCCGGTTACCGGATTTTTTTGAAGAGCAGATGTCGGACACGCGGATTGACAGTCCGGATCGTAACAATGCATACAGGCACGTTTGACAAATGAGAAACCATCAATTTCCTGATCTTTGACCGCGGCAGTCCCATTTTTATAAACCTTGATCTTATTCATCGTTGCCGAATCAAGATCACGCGCATCATCCCAAGTTCCATTTACGTTAAAATGTTCCTCAATTTCGGAATGAACACTTGGTTTATTATTTCTGGTTTTACAACCCACCTCACAGGCTTTACATCCGATACATAAGGTGGCATCGTATAAAAGACCGACTGACTCCGGAGGCATCGTTTTTGTTGGACGGGCAAAAGCAGTGCGCGAGGTGGTCGCGGTAACGACACCAGCGGAGAGAACTTTAAAAAAATCTCTTCTTTGCAGATTCATTCGCACACCTCCTTAAGATTTGTCTTTTGCCGCTTTGTCTTCTTTTACCCCTTCCTCATCTGCCAGGCGTTTTGTGACTTTGATACCGGCAGTTACGGCAGCACCGGCAAGAGCTCCCGCTACAGCCGCTCCACCAATGGTCCACCCACCGCTTGTTTTCTCTTCAACAATATCGGGATAAGTTGCCGGTGGTGTGACTGTAAATACCGTCGCTTGTTGATGGATAGGCTTCGTAAAACCAACCCCTTTCTCAGTACAACCAAAACAGGGATGACCCGTACCAACAGGCCAGGCGTTGGATCCAACATCGCAATAAAGCTGAATAGGACAATTGGCATAAGTCTCCGGGCCTTTGCATCCCAGTTTATACAAACACCATCCCTGACGATGTCCATCATCTCCAAATACTTCAGCAAATCGTCCGGCGTCGAAATGCGGTCGGCGTTCGCAATTTTCATGAACCAGGCGTCCGTAAGCAAATTTTGGCCGGCCCATCGCATCCAATTCAGGCAGTTTACCTAAGGTTAAAAAGTATAACACGGTCGATAAAAGATTGTAAGGACTGGCCGGACAACCGGGAAGATTGATTACTGCCTGATCGGTCAAAATTTCATGGATCCCCTTTGCGCCGGTTGGATTGGGAGAGGCCGATTGGACGCCGCCCCACGAGGCACAAGATCCAATAGCAACGACCGCGGCAGCTTTCGGGCCGATATCTTTCACAATTTCCAGGGCCGTACGTCCACCGATTTTACAGTAAATACCGCCGTCGTTTATCGGCACAGAACCTTCACAAACCAGAATAAATTTACCTTTGTTTGCCTCGATTGACTGGTGTAACGCTTCTTCTACCTGATGACCGGCGGCCACGTTAAGAGTCTCTGAATAATCGAGTGAGATCAGGTCTAATACCAGGTGCTCAACCGATGGATGTGTAGCCCTCAACAGAGATTCTGTACAACCGGTACACTCCTGAAAATGAAGCCAGATCACCGGTGGGCGTTTCGCACTGCCAACGGTTTGGGCGATTACTTCTGCCATACTAAGGGGCATACCCATCGTTGCTGCCACAGCGGTACAGAACTTTAGAAAATCTCTTCTGGAAACTCCCTTCTGTTCAAGACTGGTCAAGCGTTGCCCGGTGTTGACATCAATTGAACCCTCTTTGGACATGCTTAATCCTCCTCTTCAATGGTTATGTTTTTTTTATTAACTCTATAGTAAAAGCGGCATCTCTCTTTATTGTCATTTACAGAACAAGTATTTCCGAGGACACCGTTACACTGAAGACATATTAAGTCGATGTTTTTTTCCTGCAGCACACAATTTTTAACATATTCGCTCAAAAAATTCAGGAATTTTATTTTATCACTGCTAGAAAAGTGGGCAAGGGCCTTGCGTTGCTTTTGCATCCGTACTTTTTCGTATTTCGCAACGATTGTTTGACCACTGGCAATAAGAGATACCTCCGTTGTTCGCCGGTCTTCCTGAATAATTTTACGTTTAACCAGTTTTATTCTTACAAGTTTTTCAATGTTTTTGCTTGCTGCCGCGCGACTGATATGCAATATATCTGCAATTTCACTCACCGTGTATGGACCGGAAATAGAGAGTATTTTAAGAATAGTAAATTGAGTTTTTGACAGCATTCCCGGCGCATATTCTGCTAGATAATTGTGCTCAATTACCTCAGAGAGCAATTGTGAAAGAATACGGGTGTATTCAGCAATTTTCCTAGTGGTTTCGTTGGTTTCCATGCCACCGTTGGTTTAATTTAACTTGTCTGGTTATCTGATATTGTTTGCGAATATCCAAAAGTCTTTCCCGGAGGTCTCCAGGATTTTCAGCAAAAGAAGAAAAGGCACACGCAATGAAAATATTCTGATTACTTTAACAGGACTCGGGTATTTCTCATGCAGTGGTAAATGTCCCTCATTTTAAATACAATAATACTAGTGGTTTGTTTTCATAGGAGTTGAGAATAAAGAATTAACCTGGTTGATAATTAATTGGATTAACTATTAATTTTGTTAACTATAATAAATGCCAGGTAAAGATTCAAGAAATTTTTCACAAATTTTAAATATTGGTTTCTTTTTTTTTACAATAGTATTAGATTTATAAAAAACATAACACAAATATGCTTATGAAAATTATCCGTTTTGGTGTATCTCTGCCGGAAGATCTTAGTCACCGCTTTGACCGATTGCTTAAAAAAAAGAATTATCCTAACCGATCGGAAGCAATTCGTGATCTGATCAGGAATTCTTTGATTGAAGAAGAAATTAAAAGTGATGCTATTGTGGTTGGTGTCTTAAATTTACTTTACAATCATCATAAAAGGGAATTGCAGGAAAAATTGACCGTTTTTCAGCATGATAACCATCAAAAGTTTATCTCCACCACGCATGTCCACCTGGACCATGATAATTGTCTTGAGGTAATGTTACTGAAAGGGAAAGCCGGGGAAATAAAAGCCCTGGCAGAACAAATGATCGCCATTAAAGGAATCAAACATGGCCAGGTATTCTTAACTTCGACCGGCAAAGATCTCAGCTAATATCTCCAACTACCAAATCCTCAGGTATCTCTCTGCCTTATCGGTCTTAGAAGCCGGTATATAAGGTAACCATTGACAAAAAATCTCAAAGCCTATTATCAGAACTGAAAGCTCAAATAACTTAAAACTATTTGACTTCATGAGTCAAATTGCTATATTCTGGCTTGATTAATTTAAGTGTGTACAAAAGCGCCTGATTCTAATTTAAAAAACCTGATGACAACCCCATCCCTTATCCAATCATCCACCATTTCTGAACAGACAAAACAATTGGTACATACGGAACGGTTGATTGCTCTTTGGGCGCTCAGCGAAGCAGCCCTTGGTGGTGTATTGCATGCTTTTAAGATTCCATTGACGGGATTGTTTATTAACAGCAGTGCGGTTCTATTCATGGTACTTATTGCATGTACAGCCCAGAAAAAAGGTACTATTTTAAAAGCGACATTGATTGTTTTAATTGTGAAGGGGATGGTGAGTCCACATACACCTCTTAACGCTTATATTGCTGTTGGTTTCCAGGGACTGGTCGGTGAAATTTTGCTTGGTTCCAGGAGGTATCTCCTCCTTAAGTCAGTCACACTTGGATTGGTGACGCTTCTCCAGTCAGCTATTCAAAAGATAATTGTTTTGACTTTGGTTTTTGGTAATACACTCTGGGAATCAATCGATATCATTGGCAATTTTGTTCTAAACCAGTTACCATTTTTTACCCAACAATTGGATCCATTGGATATTAGTTTCTGGTTAATTTCCATATATATTAGTATTCACCTCCTTGCAGGCATTGGTATCGGTGTCCTGGCGTCAAAAGTTCCGGGCTGGATCGCACATGAAATCAACAATGATAGAAAAAAATACATGATTGATGATAAGCCTCTATCCCTTAAAATCAAGATTGACCGGAAAAAAAAGAACTGGCTTCAAAAGCCAACGAGTCTGTTGATTCTTTTGTTGGCGGGTGTCATCATCGTTTCCAGTTATATATTTCCGGAGATATCGGAGAAACAAGGTTTAAAGGCGCTTATCATGATAATCCGCTCGATCTGTATTATGTTTTTCTGGTATACGCTGGTAGGTCCTTTTCTATTTAAGATGTATCAAAAAATTCTCAAATCCAAAGAAAATGCCTATGCCGAAGAAGTTCAGCAAACTATTCAGATTTTGCCATCTTTGCGCTATATTATCTACCAAAGCTGGGATAAAAGCCGGGATTTTAAAATGTTTCGAAGGATAAAAGCATTTATTATGTTAGCACTTATAAATATTCTCACTGCAGATTTTATTAGCGATGAAAATAATTAACATTCTTACCGGTCCTACACAAAGTGGCAAGACGACTCACCTGATCGCCTGGGTGAAATTCCACACACGGTGCGCCGGCATTCTCTCACCGGTTCTTAATAAAAAGCGATTTATTTATGCTATTCATACCAATGAATACCGGCCATTGGAAACAGAAAATGATATGGTAGCAGAGGAAGGAACAATATCCATTGGTAAATATACATTTTTGCAGTCTTCCTTTGCCTGGGCGCAGGAGCAACTAAAACGGGCCCTCGATAAAAATCCAAAATGGATAATAATAGATGAAATTGGGCCACTGGAACTTTCCGGTAAGGGACTCGAACCTATGGTTGGTAAAATTCTGAAATCATATAAAAGTAATAAAAAATTTCGTTTGGTACTTGTAGTCCGTGAAAGCCTGCTGGATAAAGTGGTGCGTCATTATGATCTTCAGGGAAAGTATTCCGTTGACCGTTCCTTTCTAAGTATTATATGATATTATTTGAAAACCAACCGATTGAATCCTCAGCTATTAATGTATAAATTGTGAAACTAATAATTTGTGGTTGCGTAGTAACTTTAGGCTTAACATTGCTATATTTAAATTTATTAAAGATTTAACACCAAAGGAGTTAATATGAACCGGAAGCAGTTAATAACAGTGATAAGTATTCTCACTGTTTTTCTCATGTTCTTTTATACCTGTGGCAATGGTTCCGCGGAAGCAGAAGGAAAGATATCTTCTGATTCTGCTGCCGGCGATTCAGTCGGTACAGATTCCTCGGGGTCCACGGGAAAGATGATCAATGAGAAAGATAAAGACAAGGAAAATAAGCAAGCAGCAGAGCTTATTCCGGTAGAGGTCACAACGGTTAAGAGAGGGGTCATAACGGATTACATCTTATTGAGCGCAAATCTGGAAACGGAGAAGATGGCCGACGTATATTCACGTGTACAGGGTCTGGTGGAAAATATTTATGTTGAAGAAGGTGACTATATAAAAAAGGGACAAATTATGATCGTCCTGGAGGCGGATGAATATAAACTGGCAGAAGAGAAGGCACGCCTGAATTATCTCAAACAAAAATCTGATTTTGAACGTCTGGAAGCAATGTATAAGCAGGATTTGCTCAGTATTGAGGAATTCCAACAGGCAAAATTCACGATGCAGAGCCTGGAGGTTGATTGGAAACAAGCGAAATTAAATTTAAGCTATACGCGGATTACATCACCAATATCCGGGGTCGTCGGTGATCGTCTGCGAAAACCGGGTGACCGTATTCAACCGACGAATAAGTTGTTTACGGTCATAAATACTACAGAGATGATCGCTGTGGTTTATGCACCGGAAAAAGAACTCGGAAATGTGAAAAAAAACCAATCGGCATTTGTTACTTCCGATCATATTGCCGGGGAGAAATTTGACGGATGGATCAAGCGGGTGAGTCCGGTGATTGATCCGCAAAGTGGTACATTTAAGATAACGATAGGCGTAAAAAACCGGGAAAATAGATTGAAATCAGGTATGTTTGTGAATACACATATTATTACAGCTACTCATAATAATGCTGTTCTTATACCTAAACGGGCGATTGTGTATGAGAATGAAGAGATGAATGTTTTTATCGTTCGTGACAGCCTGGCACATAAATTGATTTTAAAAGTAGGTTTTCAGGATCATGAGAAAGTGGAATCTTTGGAGGGAATAAGCGAGGGTGATCTGATAATCGTTATCGGTCAGGCCGGGTTAAAAGACAAAACAAAAGTGAAGATTGTAAATGTAAAACAGAATGATCTGGCATATCTGACGGGAAGAGATGAGCGGATTTAAAAAGTGATTCGCAAGTCGCTCGGGTTTTAATTGATGAAAGAGGTTCATTAACCTAACAAATATATGAAGCGAGTTCTATACAATAATGAATAAAGACTTAAAAAACATGTCTAAAACAGCCGGCGATTTTTTTAGATTCACAACAACCCGACCGGTTGCAATTTTAATGGTTGTCATCGGCGTATGCGTGTTTGGATATATTTCCTATCAACAATTACCCCTGAATTTAATGCCGGATATTTCGTATCCTTCGTTAACAGTTAGAACGGAATACTCAGGGACTGCACCCGAAGAAATTGAAACAACCATCTCCCGGCCCATCGAACAAGAACTGGGCGTTGTTGATAACCTGGTGAGCATTCAGTCCGTTTCGAAGGCAGGGCAATCGGATGTTATCCTCGAATTTACCTGGGATACGGATATGAATGACGCGACAGCAGACGTAAGGGAAAAATTAGATCAGGTATATCTTCCAGAGGAAGTTAAACGTCCACTGATATTGCGGTACGATCCGTCCCTTGATCCGATTATGCGTTTGGGTTTATTTGGAAAACGTTCCCTTTTTTATCTGCGGTATCTTGGGGAAGAGGATATTAAACGAAAACTGGAAACGGTGGATGGTGTTGCTGCTGTGAAGGTTAAAGGTGGTCTGGAAGAGGAAATTCGCGTTGAATTGAATGAACAAAAAATTACACTAATCGGAATCAATATCCAGCAGGTAAAAAACAGGTTAGCGCAGGAAAACATCAATCTTGCCGGAGGTAATCTGAAAGAAGGACAAACTGAATATATCGTCAGGACCCTCAATGAATTCAAGGAAGTTGGGGAGATAAAGGAAGTTGTTATCGGCAACTGGAATGGTAAAGAGATTAAAATTGGTGATGTTGCAGATGTTAAAAGAACCAATAAAGAGCGTGAGATTATCACTCGAATCAGCGGTCAGGAGAATGTAGAAATTGAGATATATAAAGAAGCCGACGCAAACATTGTTAGTGTGGCAAAAAACGTTTCTGCTATTATTTTCGGGACATTGGAACAGCAGGCTTTTGTCCAGGAACTGAAGGTGCGGGAAAAAGAACCAGAGAAAGCAGCGGATAAAGAGCAGAAAAAACCAGGCAGCGGAGATGGAACAGGGCGGGGCGAGGAAGAGCTGCTGAAAAAAAGAATGACCGATTTTATCGCCTATAATTTGCCGGATGATATCAATATAGATATACTATCTGACCAGTCAATTTTTATCGAAAATGCGGTCAATGAAGTGAAATTCACGGCCATTATGGGTGGTATCCTGGCAGTCGTCGTTTTATTCATTTTTCTGCGAAATTTTACACTAACGATTATTGTTGGCATTTCAATTCCGATATCAGTGGTTGCCACTTTTGCTCCCATGAAAATATTTGAAGTATCATTAAATATCATGTCTCTCGGTGGTCTGGCACTGGGTATCGGGATGCTTGTCGATAATTCAATCGTTGTCCTGGAAAGTATCTCCCGCTGCCGGGAAGAAGGGGATGGATTAGTGCAGGCCACCATCCGCGGGGTCGGAGAGGTCGGTGGTGCTGTATTTGCATCCACACTAACGACGATTGCTGTTTTTTTCCCGATCGTATTTGTGGAAGGAGTGGCTGGACAGGTCTTTGGTGATATGTCCCTGACGGTTGTATTCTCACTTTTAGCTTCTTTAGCTGTTGCGCTTTTTCTTATTCCCATGTTATCTTCACGTGAGACCTCGAAATATGTCGCCGGTGTTCAGATAAAAGAAATGATGCAAGGGAACATTTTTACTTTTGAGACGGAACAGGAAACTGCAGATCTGATAGCGGCGACAAACGAGAATCAAACCGGAATGCAGAAATTTGTATCCGGGATAGTTCTTATTTTAAGATCAAGCAGTATTTTTGTATTAAAAATCCTGCGTTTATTACTCGCCTTAATTATTGTTATTATTAAGTTTATAACTCTCCCTGTACTCTTGCTACTGATGCCGGTTTTTGCATTATTAACTAAAATCGGAATATTGAAATTCAAAATAAGTGAGGTTGCAGGAAATTATGCGCTTAATCCTGATTTCTGGCGAATAACTAATATTAAAGATATCTGGCCACCTTATCTGATCAATCAGTCGCTCCCCGGATTTTATGATGATCTGAAAATGATTTTTATGAAATTCAGTGAAAAATCTATTTTAATTAAATTATTATTGCTTCTATTACTGCCATTTTTACTCATTTTTTATTTTATTAAATATGTTTTTCATATGGCCAGCGAACTATTTTTCCGGCTTGCTCATTTTCTGATAACATCACTCTCGATCATTTTAAAGTACTGCTACCTGACCCTGGTGTTGGTATTTGCGCCAGTTACAAAATTCGTGTTTTCGATGTTCAACTGGACGTATGCAAAAATAGATGATAATTATCCCCGAATACTGGTCTGGTCACTGAATAATCGTGGCTCGGTCATAGGCACAATGCTGGTACTCTTTCTGTTTTCTCTATTTTTTATTGGCCCACGGATTGGCAGTGAACTGATACCCGAAGTCCATCAGGGGGAATTCAATCTGGAACTGACCTATCCCGTCGGCACTCCCGCAGAAAAAACAGATGAATGGGTTGCGCCCATTCAAGCGTTTGTTAGTAAACAGGAAGGTGTAAAGAAAGTAGCAACCGTTGTCGGTATCGATAAAAAAGAATCAACTAAAACAGACGAAGGGGAAAATACAGCGAAATTAACGATTACCCTGGCCCGTGTAAGCAGCATTATTGTCGAAGAAGAACGGTTGATTAAAATCATACGGGAACATATGGATTATTTCCCTGGTGTTCAGGCAAAAATATCACGTCCAACCATCTTCAGTTTTAAGACTCCGGTTGAGGTGGAAATACGGGGTTATAGCTTGCAAAAACTTCAAAACGTCGCATCGGAAGTGGAAGATCAATTACAAAAAATCCCAGGATTATTTGATGTAAAAGCGAATATTCAACGCGGGAACCCGGAGGTACAGATCGTGTATAACCGCCCACTGCTGTCCCGATATGGATTAAATATTCTGGAAGTGGCATCCATTGTGCGCAATAAGGTTCGTGGAGATATAGCGACAGAATTCAAAGAGGAAGACCGCAAAATCGATGTACTGGTCAGGGTCAGAGATGAGGATAAGGAAACGATTCAGAATTTGAAACGATTGGTCATTAATCCCGGATCTTCTATTTCTCTGCCGCTGGAGGCAGTTGCCGATATACGTGTAAACGAAGGTCCCTCTGAGATCCGACGCATTGATCAGCAGCGCACGGCGGTGGTCACTGCAAATGTAAGTGGGAGGGATCTGGGTAGTATCAGTGCCGATGTGTTTTCTGTTCTTCGTAACATTGATATGCCCGATGATTTTTTGTACGATATTACCGGACAGAATAAGGAGATGGAAACTTCATTAAACAGTCTAATGCTTGCCCTTGCCCTGGCTATTTTTCTGGTCTATATCGTTATGGCCTCACAGTTCGAGTCGTTACTACATCCCTTTATTATCATTTTCACAATTCCTCTGGCCATCATCGGAGTTTTAATCTTTTTATACCTTTTTAATATACCAGCAAGTGTCGTTGTTTTTCTCGGTGGGATCATGTTAGCTGGTATTGTGGTGAACAATGCCATTGTATTGGTAGATTATATCAATCAATTGCGTGCACGCGGTATGAAAAAAATGGAAGCGATCCTCACTGGCGGCCGGGTGCGTCTCCGTCCAATTCTAATGACAACATCGACCACGGTGCTTGGATTATTGCCGATGGCTATTGGCATGGGTGATGGCGCCGAGATCCGTACCCCGATGGCGATTACGGTTATCATCGGACTGATAACCTCTACAATCCTGACGCTGGTTGTGATTCCAACCGTGTACAGTGTACTGGATAGGAAAGATTGAAAATTGAAGGAAGGTGAGCATGCATATGCCCCATAAACGTCCCGGATTGCTGCCAAATTTTGCCATTCATAGACCGGTCACGGTTTTGATGAGTTTTACTGCTCTTCTGGTGATTGGATATATTGCATTTTCACAAATCGCGGTTGAATTGATGCCGGCTGGTTTCAGTCCCCCTTTTCTTGGTGTTTGGGTACCTTATCCCAATTCAAATCCCCGGGAGGTTGAAGAACAAATTGCTAAACCGGTTGAGGAGCAGATCCGGACGATCAGCGGTGTGGATATGGTTAATACGAACAGCAGCAGTAATGGTTGCTGGACCTTCATTCGTTTTGTGCAGGATACGGATATGGATGTGGCATACACGATGCTGCGGGACCGAATGGATCGGGTTAAATCGGAAATCCCTGATGATATTGAACGGATCTATGTGCGTAAATGGAGTGATGACGACGATCCGATTTTATGGGTGGCCCTCACCCAGGTCGGTGATTATGAAGATCCTTATTATATGGTTGAGCAACATATTAAAAAACGGTTGGAAAAAATTGATGGCGTCGCTAATGTAGAAATTTGGGGGGCGGAAGAAAAGGAAATATTGATCATGATCAATCAGGATCAGGTCCGTTCCTACAAGATAAATTTGTATGAGATCATACAACGATTACGCCGGGATAATTTTGCTATTTCATCGGGTCATGTCAATGAAGGTGAACAGAAGATCTTTGTCCGCTCTTTGGGAAAATTTCAGAGTCTGGAAGATATCAGAAATTTGCCTATCCGCGGAGCTAACCTGAAATTAAAAGATATTGCCGACGTCCGGTATGATGTTCCGGAGAGACGCTGGCGACAGTATATTGATGGAAAAAAAGCGGTCAGTCTGGGCATCTTTAAGGAATCGATGGCTAATACGGTTGCACTGAGTGATGAAGTCACCAATTTATTTGAAGATACAATCAAGAAAGATCCAAAATTAAGTGGATTCCGGGTGGAGATCCTTTTCAATCAGGGCTCTTTCATAAAGGAATCGATCGAAAATTTGCAAAATGCCGCGCTGTGGGGCGGTATTTTTGCTTTTTCCGTATTATACTTTTTTCTGCGGCGCTTGCGGATGACCCTTATCCTATGTCTGGCCATTCCTTTATCCCTGCTGATCACATTAACGACGATGTATTTTATCGATTGGACATTAAATCTGATCACCATGATGGGATTAATGGTTTCTGTGGGCATGGTCGTCGATAACTCTATTGTCGTTTTGGAAAATATATATTCTAAACGGACTGAAGGGCAGGATAATAGAAATTCGGCCTTATGGGGTTCAAGCGAAGTCGGGTTGGCCGTTACCATGGCGACCATGACGACGGTGGTCGTTTTCCTGCCGTTGATTTTAATGAACGATCAAATCGGCTTTCGATTTTATATGCTCAGAATTGGAATCCCTGTTATAATTTCTTTGATTGCCTCTTTATTTGTCGCCATGGTATTTATTCCCCTGGCTGCCACAAAAGTGGTGAGTAAAAGGAAAGTGGAGGAACCATTGGCGATTAGGAAAACCAATGCCTTCTATCAAAAAGTTCTACGCTGGACTTTAACCCATCGCCTGGAATCATCAATCATTTTAATTTCAATTGTGATATCCATGTTTTACGCTTCTGAACAGGTTCAGTCTACCGATGAATCTGAAGGAAATATAAATGATGTCCGCTTATTTTTCGACTTGCCGGAAAATCTCACCATTGAAGATGTAGAACGGATGTTCAGGATCGTGGAAGATACGATTCGAGCTAAAAGTGATGCATATAACTTACGCACCATAAACAGTCGCTTCAGCCACAACCGTGGACATATGCGTATCTTTCTGCATCCGGAGGAGAAATTACAATGGTATGAGGCATTATATAATAATGTAACCAAATCATTGGGACTGCGAGTAGGCAGTTTTATGGAATATAGCGAGGTCGTGGAGGATCTGAAGAAACGCTTGCCACAATTTCCAGGGGTTGAAATCCGGACCTCCTGGTTCCGGGAAGGTGGTGATGAGGCATCGCTGGAATTATCGCTGTATGGTGATGATACGGAAAAACTGGCTGAATTGTCAAAAGAAGTCGAGCGACGCTTGCGTACGATCGAAGAAATTGTCAGCCTTGAAACAGACAGGGAAGAGGGAAGCGATGAGATCCGGCTGCATATTAAGCGGGATCAGGCACAAAAGTATGGCATATCACCTCAGGTTATTACAGGGACGGTACAGTATGCCTTACGGGGCATTCCCTTACCCAAATATCAGACAGAAGAAAAAGAAATTGATGTTCGGATTCAATTGCGTGAAGATGACAGGAGAAATCTGTATCAGCTTAAAAACTTAACCTTTTTCAGTGAAAACGGACGAGAGATTCCCCTGGATGCTGTAGCCGATTTCACAATAAATAAAGGATACGGGGGCATTCACCGTGAGAATGGTAAGACCTTTTTGAGCGTTAAAGCCAATTTGTCAGAAGAAACGATGGGTGCTGTCTATGCTCAGGTTGATCAGGTGATGAATGGTTTCGAAATGCCCTACGGTTATTCGTGGAGTAAAGGTCACCGGTATCGTCGCATGATGGAAAGTGATGAGAGCCAGCTATTTGCCATTATCCTGGCCATTACTTTTGTATTCCTGCTGATGGGATTTCTTTTTGAATCATTTGTTCTTCCCTTATCAGTCATTATTTCCATACCATTCTCTTTTTTCGGTGCTTTCTGGCTAATGTACCTCACCGGCACACCGATCGACCTGATGAGCCGGATTGGTTTCATAATATTGGTAGGTATTGTGGTCAATAATGCTATTGTATTGATCGATCTTGTCAATCGGTTGCGAAAAGAGGGTTACAACCGTTTTGATGCTATTATGGAAGCCGGTCGTCAGCGCTTCCGTCCGATCCTGATGACTGCTTTTACTACCATTGGGGGATTGATCCCGATGGCAGTGGGTAACACGCAAATGATCGGTATGCCCTATGCACCGATGGGGCGTACAATTATTGGCGGTTTATTAACCTCGACCATACTCTCATTAATCGCTGTGCCCTGGGCGTATGTGATATTTGATGATCTGCGTATCTATTTTATGAAAGTCACCGCGATGTTCCTGAAAAAACAGACACCGGTGGTAACTGATTAGCTTAAGGTATAAGGGTACAATGGTACAATGGTATAAGGTATAAGGTATAAGGGTATAAAGGGTATAAGAGTATAAGGCAATCGCTGGGATGGTCCCGATAAAATCGGGATGAATTCTTCCAGGATTTCAGAAGTAGGAAAAGAAAAAAGCATATGAATAAATATCTAACCCTAATTCTAACAGGGATTATTTGTTTCACCGCAGTAGTATCCGGGCAGGTTGTGTCGGATGATAAAAAGCCCCTATCGGGAGAAGGGGATGTGCGAATGGAAGATGATCAGAAAGGGGAAAAAGCATCCTCCCTATCGGATACCTCCCGTGTAAAACAAGCGGAGTTAAAAAAAGAGGAAGAGGATACATTAAAAATAGCACCGATTACTTCCCGCTTGTACTGGTATGATTTGGAAAACCGGTTATCTTCAAAAAATGATAGCAGTCGTTATGAAATATTTCGTCTTGCGGATGAAATAAAACTCATCTATACCGACATGAGTGATATATTCAGAAATCAACCACTGTGGTTTGATTTTGACCTGAAAGAGAGCGGTCGCCCGGCTTATATCTCCATGATTAACACATATCCCCACCAAACACCTTTTTTTTATGGTGGTATTCTTATGAATGATCAACTGCAGGGCCAGTATAATAGCCAATTTATTCCGCTTAATTTTATTCAATTTGCCGAAACAGATATCGCTGCCGGAAACCTCCGCGGGTTTGGTCTGGGAACGGGCGCGCAAATTAGTATCACATCACCCAGTATACATTTCCGAAGACCCTGGACAAAGATCGTTTATAAACAAGGTAGTTACGGATATAGCGATGTGGATATAAGTTTTCAATTACCCATTTCCAGTACCTTTTCTTTTCAGTTAGGCGGTTTACGTAAATTATATGATGGTGCCATCGCTTTCTCCGGTCTCGATGCAGAAAATTACAGGGCCGAATTCACCTGGCAATACAGTCCGGCTCTTTATATCAGAGGTCAATTATTCCTGGACCGATCAAAAGTGGGACTGACTTCTTTTGATGAGCGCCAGGAAATCGTCTCCCCTAAAAATGATGAACATCGGGATGATTATTTTCTGGATATCACCTGGCTCCCAGATGATAGTACCGGGCAACGATTGCATCTGCTGATCTATCATACCTGGTATGCACGCAAGTTTAGTGATTTTTTGTCGACTTATACCTTTGAAACCAAAAGTAAACGTTATGGTATTGATGGTAATTATAATTTTTTTCTGGGATCAGGGGAACTTTTACTAGGCGCTGGCATATTGTTACCTCAGATATTCGGGGATCCTTTTAAAGATCAGCCTTCTATACCATCCTTTAACACCTATGCGAAAATGCAAATACCTTTCAGTGACCGAATGAAGCTAGTGGCGAAAGCACAATTGCTATATATGAAAGATTTTGATCCTGACATTATTCCATCGCTGGGTATGGAATATCATATCGCCTCCGATCAGCAGGTATCCTTAAATGCTACCTATGGTCATCGCTTTCCGAACGCAACGGAGCGATTTTTTGATTTTGATTCATTATATGGCAATAAAAATCTGGAACCGGAGCGATATTTGACTTTTCATGGTCAATACCGTGTTTATAAATTGAACCGCTGGCACCTTCAACTGGATGGGGGATATCATCGCATTGAAAAAGAAATTGTGTGGTCGGATTCCATCTTTCAAAATAGTAGAACACGCGATTTTATATTTTTTGGGCTGGAAGGATCGGTTAATATCTGGAAATTTGATTTTGCGCTTGGTGGTCAGTATACCATGGCAGATATGCATCTGACACCAAAAACAAGTATCTGGGGACAGGCTCATTTTCATGATGATTTACTATCGGGTGCTTTGATCCTGGATGCCTACGGAACGGTTTATTACTACGATAGACACCAGGATATAAATTACCAGCCCCGTCTTGACCGGTTTTATACAGGCCCCGGCCAGACCGATGCGTTCTATGCTCTTAACTGGAAGATTGTAGCCACGGTGCAAACTGCCCGTATATTTTTCGAAATGGATAATGCCCTGTCTGAAGAGTATCAATTTGTAAGCGGTTATAAGGAATTTTTTCGTCGATTTCGATTGGGTGTCAACTGGTTGTTATGGGATTAAATCATTCAATGATAACTAAAATTTTATCATATCTTTCACTTTTTTCTCAATACCGGATTTTTCTTTTGCGTATTTTTCCTCAATATCTTTTTTCTTCGCTTCCACCTGCTGCTTTTGGTCCTCAATCATTTTCTCATATTTGTTTATTTCATCTTTGAGTTGATTCTCCTTTTCTTCGACCAAATTATCCAGTTTCGCCTTATGTGTACCAATTTCGTTATCGATCTTGTTTTTTATCTCTTGTTTCGCTTTATTTACTTCCTCACCGACGATCGCTCCCATCTTTTTTACGAGAATATCATCTATATTTGAATTAACGGAAAAACGTAAATTATCCGCTTCCCCCTCTATCTTTGCTATAAAATCGATCGTCGAAATATTATTTATTATCGACTGGATAATTTCTTCAAATTTGTTCTGCTTTTCGTTTTGGACAGATTTACCGAATTGCAGTTTATTACCAACGAAAGAAATCCGGCCATTGATCTTCTCTCCGGATAGATCAAGACGTGTTTGTAACGAACCAATACCCTTCTCGATCTCATTGGGTAATAAATTTGATTCTGATAATTTAAAATTGGCCAGAGAGAATCCGCTATAAACAAGATTAAATGATTCTTCCGGTTTATCCTTAAGGTAATTGAGAAATCCGTTCAGTTTCAGTGTTATCCCGCCACTGTTTGCTCCCTTAATGGCAATTTCAGTCGGGCTGTTAATCAGCCGTTGATCGGTAACAATGTTTTGTATTATACCCTCCCAGGATATTTTGCTTTCTGTTTGACCGGAAAAATTTGCTTTTTGTATCCAGAAATCAGGCCGGGCGTATTTATTGTAAAAATAAATATCCTGACCCTTCAGCCGAGGAGGTGATTTTTTTTCTGGTTTATCTGAATCTAAACTGCCTGCATATTTACGGGCCATGGCGATATAGCCAAGATAAGTGTTGAATTGATTGACCACGCTTTGGCCAAATAAGAGTTTTCCTATGTTTTCCGCATTTATCTCAGGAATCTTCGCCAGTGAAAGAGCGTGTGCATAATCATTTTTTACCCAATCGTCAACCTGACCGGTTTTGGTTTTTAGACTATTTAAATCACCCAAGAGATTATTTTTGGTCTCGGTCAGTCTATTAGAATTTGACTTAATAGTCGTATTAATATTATCTACTTTTTTTAATCCTCCTAAAATTTCATCTGCTGTTTTTAATTTTTTTACATCTAGGGATTGTATTTGAGATTCAATCTGTTTTAATTCACTTTTCATGTCCAAACCGGTGAGTTTGTTCTCCCAGTCCGAATAGCTGACATTCATTTCATTCTGAAGATCGGTGATTTTTTGGATTGATTGTATGTCTAATATTTTCAGAATACTGTCGACATTGGTTTTCTTTGTTAATGCTGAAAATTGTGGACGGACAGTTGATGAGACTTCTTTTTCCAAATAATCGATCGTATTCATGATAAACCCACGTTTGCCATCACCGGCCTTTTTCTCGATCTTTCCATCTTCTTCCCGATCGGTATTTGTCCGGACATCGGTAATGGAAAATGACTCAATAATGATCTTTTTAGATAGCAATGGCAGGAATTCAAGATCGAACTCACATTTTCCCGTTTCCAGCTTGTTTTTCATGGTCTGCTTCGGATCGGTGATTTGTATCCGGTCCCAGCGTATAAATAACTGAGTAATTGAAAATTCCAGGTTATCAATATCCACCATGGCACCATTCAGATCCGTACCGAATAATTCCAGCTCATTTTCTACCAGTCTGTCAGAAAATAAAATACTGACGATTACAAATAAAACGACAAGTATTCCTATTAAAATAATACCTTTCCAACGCACGGTCTAGTCTCCTAAATTTCTGATTTTTTCATAAAGATTATAAATCTTTGATCCCTTAATAACCTTTACAATTTTCCATTTTTGCATCTTTGTATCGATGTTTGCACGATAATAAATCACACCCCTTTTAACGAGGAAAAATAAAGGTAGGGTTAATATAAGGGCCACAATCAGACTCCCCATGACAACTGTATTATTGTATCTGCTCAGTGCAATCACCGGTAAATTATATAAGGTTGTCCAGAGCCCTTTTAATGTCTCTATTTCGACCAGCAGAAAATATCCCAGATGATGGAAGAGCGGATCGAATAAATATCCAATAGCACTGAAAATGATAAAACTGAGGAGTACCGAACCGATATTAACACTCAAAATAATTACTAATACGATTAAGATAAGATTATGGAGTGTCCAGAAAGGGGTGAGACCGATGATCATTCCGATGATAAAACCGGCAGAGATCTGAGTTGGCGAGGCATCAGAACGAAGAATTTTAAATATCTTTACCAGGATATCAAGACCAAACATAGACGGTTCCTCTTTTTGTTTGTATCAAGCAATTATTGGGCGGTGACTCGTTTAATGACGCGTGTATTATACAAATATATTAATATTGCAGTACCGAATGCAAGCAATGTAAATATTAGCCACACCAAATCCGGATGCCGCATATCCCTCACAAAGGCCGCTACTAGCATCTTTTTAAACTATGCCAGGCCATCCACTGATTTGTTTCATTTTTTGGCCAATTGGAAAACCAATGTACTGCCTATTTTAATGAATAACAGCAACACACAGGTTTTAAAGATTCCGATGATCGGGATCAGGATGAGGGTGACGATCATCCCGGCAGCCCAGGCACCCATCAGATCTACAGCATAAATAATTCCTGCAGTTTTTGTTAATTTATGAGGATCATCCAGATACAATTTATTGGCGAGAGGGAATTGGATCCCAACGAAGGTTCCACAAAATAATGTGATCAGGAGTACAATAAATGGAGGTATCGATTGAAAAAAATTCGGGATTTGCCTGCTGTCTAAGAAAAAGAAATATATGGTCAGAAGACCAAAATATATCACAAAAAAGTACTCCAATTGAAGAAATAAAGAAGAAAGTTTTTTTAAATCAGGCTTCCAGCGGTTAGACCAAATACTCCCACCCGCTAAGCCGACCATAAAAGCGCTGATAATCAGCCCAATCCACTGGTATACATATCCATAAAAAGTCTGGAAAAATAATATAATGATGATCGTCAGAGCCATGCCTGAAAATCCTGTGGTAAAAACTGAAGAGAGAATATATACTTTTATGTGAGGTCGGTGAGTATGTTGCGCTATGAAAATAATTAAAAAAGCCAGAGCGATCATCAACAGATAGGATCCGACGGAAATATCTTCAAACCAATGGTAGAAATCTGTAAATACGGGAGAAAGAAGGGAGTTCCAGTATAACATATCATAATAAAGAGCAGATGGCTTCATATCAGAATTGATGCTCACCGGTTCTGTCTGTTCCAATTGTTCGTGATACCACTGGGTACGATGAGCATCCAATTTATAGATAATATATGGTTCAGAAAACAAGCGTGTTTTTATGTGACGCTGATGTAAACGTTTTGTCAGAAGATCAGGATCTATCTTCAATACCTGTATGTCACCGGAGGCCAAAACCAGATTTTTCTCAAAAGGAATAACATGATGGGAGGCAAATATAGCAGAAACAGTATTCAATAAACAGGCATTCAACCGTCTTAAGGGTTCATTCATGTAAGCGGCGCTCGATGGCATCTGGAAAATCAGAATACCCTGTGTCGACAAATGCCCGGCACAGGTTTTAAAAAAATCATCGGTGTAATAACGGTTGAGTTCCAGTGTGGAAGGATCCGGTAGATTGATAATAATGACGTCATATTTTTTATGGGTGTTTCTCAGATAATATCTGCCGTCAATATAATGCAAATGGACTTTTTCAGATTTTAGTTCGGATAGTAGTGAATCCGGAGCAAAATCCTGCACCGTTTTAATCAGAAGTGGATCCAGTTCCGCGTAGTCCACCGAGCGAACCGGATGTTTTAGAATTTCATTGATAACGCCCCCCATACCCCCACCAAGTAAAAATATATTCTGTGGATTTGGATGGAATAAAAGGGGGAAATGCACCATATCTTCGATAGAAGCGATGTCCGGTGTGGGCAGAGATAAAATTGGAATCCCATTGGAAAGAAGATCTAACTGTTTGGCACGCTCTATCAATACCACGTTTCCGAATATGGAATTTTTATAAGAAATAATTTTATAACCGGGCCATTGCCTGTCAATGGATTGATTGTGTATACGTCTATCACTGCCCGAAAGGATCAATATTGCCAGGATAAAAAATAAAAGGGTAGAAATGGTTTTCAACAGAGAAGATTTTAGCTTATCAACCTTATCTAACTGCGTAGATGAGAAAAATAACAGACAGATTGCTGACAGAATATTTAGAAGAGAAAGTATGAATGCTGATTGAATGGTGTTAAGGTACTGCAAACAGATATAGGTTGCGGCAAGTCCACCAAAAATACTTCCTATCGATTCATAGATATATACTTTTCCAATCGTTGTCGCACTTTTATCTGTCCATCCCGAGAGCAGATGGCTGCCAAAGCTGAATTGTGCACCGTTTAAAAGACCAATGGGTGTAAGCAATATAAATGAAAGATAAAAAATAGTAGAGATGCTGATCCCTTCACCCGGGACTGTATCCAAATAGATTTTTCCAATTCGCGCAAGATAGACAAGGATCGGTAAGACCAGGGCAATGATTAGCTGAATGGTTATATATGGGGTAAACCCAGATTTAAACCTCATAGCGAGTCGACCGGCGAGAAAACTACCTGCAGCTTCAAGAACCAGCCAATTGGCAAAAAAAATTCCAATAGAGAGTTCATTACCGGAAAAGGTGACTATCAATTCGCGAATCAGTATTACCTGGGAAATAATGGCCGTAAAACCCATTATTAATAGCGCATAAACCAGACTGAATTTTCTCATGTGTTCAAACTATCAGCGTTGCCAAAACACCTGAATATGGTCTTCTCCGTTGGCGTAATTATGGGAATAATCGCCTTTATAAGCTCTGGAAAGCGCTTCCCCGATCCTTCTGGCAATATGTATACCTGTTGTTGTTAATCGGGTTGTTCTTCGCTCCCCCTTAATGGTCATAATTCTTTCCAGCGGACGTTCACTTTTTTCCTGCTTTTCCACATTATGTATCAAATTTAAGATCTCATCCTTGTGATCCTGGAAAAAAGGACCACTCAATTTTATTGTTCCTGCCGGATAATTGTCTGCACATCGTCGACAGGCCGGACAAATACTGGTAAGTGCTTCCGTTGGTTTTTCTTTCCATGCCCAGCGACCGTTGCAGAACACCAGGCCACAATTTTCGCACACGGTTGGTTCTGGTAATTTAGAATCACTCACATAGGCATCATGCCTCTTCTCTTTAATCAGACGATTTTTCCTTACATATGCATTTCTATTCATGAGGCTGTCCCCTATCTTATTGATAATTTAATATTGATGTGTTGTTTATCGACCCATTAAATAGTCAATAGTATCAGGAATATCCGATTTGAATCGGCAGTCATCTGCTTTCAATCAAAAGTCGTTTTCTATCCCTGAGCATCGATCCTAAATCATTCATAATTGATAGGAAAACTTTATAGTTTTTGGTTTAACCAAATTCTCGAAATCTTTATAGGCTAATTTTATTAATTCTCTGTGTGAACAGGCATTAAAGGTTATTTCATTATCTTCTGTCAGGCTTTCCGCGACATATACATCCATGTCATATAAATTACCGAACGGGGGCATTGCCCCGGTTTCACAATCGGAAAAGATATTTTCAAATTCTTTTTCAGTGGCCATTTCAATTTTTTTTACACCCAGTGCTTTTTTTAAGCTGTCAAAATCCACACGATAGGAAGCGGGCAAAACTGCCATAGCCAATTTCCCGTCCATTTTGATGATCACTGTTTTTGCCAATTCTTTTCCGGGTATATGAGCAAGGGCAGCGATTTCAGGAGTAGTATAGGCAATGGAATGCTGGATGATTACATATTTGATGTTATTCTTATCTAAATACTCTTTTAATCTTCCTAACGGCATTTTTACCTCCTCACTATGTTATGGAATAAAAATTATACCAAAAGTCACAATATGGAATATCAGAATGGGGTGTTTTTACTACAATTTTCTGATTATTAGCCCGGTAGTTATCAAATTCCCGTTCCCGGGTAAATTGACCTAATGATTTATCCTGGTCGTCTATACTAAGGTCAGGACTCATGAAATATTGGGCTTCCCATGTCCCGAAAAGAAAAATTATAAAACACATTATGACCATTATAATCCAGAACTCTTAAATCATCTGTCTGTTTTACGTCATTCATTATGGCCTTAAAATGTGCACCATATGTCTTTTTGACAAGATCAACCGGTAAATCATAAGCAATAAATTTTGTAATCCCCTTAGAATGTAGCTTCTCTAAAAATTTTGTATCTTCAAGTGAACTAAAAGTTGTTAGGATAAGAAGGGGACCGGTTCCTGTAAAAATGATGACTGCATTCATGAGATATTCCTTACCATTTGATTTTCCAGCTTCGACGGAAAATCTGTGGACTATTTTTTTCTTTGTTTGCAGCCAACGGCTGCGGTATGAATAAATATTAATAGAATAGAATGATGGTTTTTGCAGCATTTTACTCATCGATTAAATGAAAAAATAAATCGACTCAGATAAATGAAAAGAAGCTGAACAGTCTTAAAGAAGTATAGGTACAGAATGTGACTATGAATATACACCATTATTGCTTGAAATATAATAAGTATTTTTTGTAAATCAAGTATAATTCTTATGGTTTATTTTGCTCATTGCTCGTTCGGAAAGTGCAGTAATCGTTAACGCCGGGTTCACACCGGGATTCGCCGTCATCATTGAACCATCACAAACGTACATCTGTTCGTATCCGAAGACTTTATTATTTTTGTCAATGACTCCATTATCGATATTTTCTCCCATGATGGCGCCACCAAGGATATGGGCAGTCAGCGGGATTCCGAAAATGGTCTCTGAGAGCAAAGTTGTCGGGAGTGAACCATCTTCCTTTCTCCAGAACCATTACCCGATATCCCTTTTCCGATAGACGCAATGCAGAAACAGATCCCCCAAAACCTGATCCGATGATAATATAATCATAGTCAAAATGATCCCTGTTCATCCTTTTTCTCCGACTTTATATACCATGGACAAATATCAGATTGCCATTTACAAAAACCAAATAATAAATTATTTTTGAAACTTTTTTAATTGCCCCGGAGATCCCTGCCTGCCGGCAGGTGCGGCGCTATTGCATAGAAACAAAGTTTTTGATTATTCTACGCAATGGGTATATCCAGCTAGAATATATATAAAGCGCTTGCTTTAGAATTAGTCAAAATTTAAATTAATCATTTTATATAATAACTTGAATGAGTCGCCCTGTTGGATATTTATTTAATTATAAAGATGAATCATGTGAAATCCAATATCCAACGTGGTTAATTATGTTTTTTGTTTGCAGCCTTGTGCTGCGGTATGAATAGATCGGATTAAATTATTATGGGTCGAATTATTGCTATCGCCAATCAAAAGGGAGGAGTGGGCAAAACCACGACTGCCATTAATTTGTCCAGTTGTCTGGCGATCGCTGAGAAGAGAGTTTTATTGATTGATATTGATCCACAGGCCAATGCAACCAGTGGTCTGGGAGTGAAGTTGAATCAGGAAGATCAATGCATTTATGATCTTCTTTTAAATGATATTAAACCTGATGAGGTCATTGTTGAGTCAAGCGTTCCCTTTTTGGATATACTCCCCTCTCACATTCGCCTAGTAGGGTCGGAAATTGAATTGATTAATATGGATAACAGAGAGAGACGACTAAAAAGTAAATTGGGAGATATTCATCGTAACTATGAATATATTTTTGTTGATTGCCCGCCATCTCTGGGTTTACTAACTATCAATGCTCTGACGGCAGCAGATACCGTTCTTATTCCCATCCAATGTGAGTATTATGCATTAGAAGGATTGAGTCAACTCCTCAATACCATCCACCTGGTGCAGAAAAATCTGAATAAAAATCTTTCAATTGAAGGTGTCTTATTGACGATGTATGATCATCGATTAAACTTGTCCCAGCAGGTTGCTGAAGAGGTACAGGAATATTTCAAAGACAAGGTTTATAAGACAATTATCAAACGTAATGTTCGCCTGGGGGAGGCACCTAGTTTCGGAAAACCAATTATCATGTATGATGCTGTCAGCGTTGGTACTCAGAATTATATTAGTCTTGCAGAGGAAGTTATAAAAAATGAAAACAAAACGGCTGGGTAAAGGTCTTGGTGCCCTGATCCCGGATCAGGCAGAGGGTCTTAGGGATGTTGACAGATCGAATGATCAACTCCTTGAGGTAAATGTGGCCGAAGTTAAACCCAATCCCTACCAACCACGCATTAATTTTAACGAACGCGCACTTGCTGAACTTAAAGAATCCATTCGGGAAAAAGGATTAATCCAGCCGATCACGGTGAGACGGGTAAATTCTCATTTTGAATTAATAGCAGGGGAACGACGTTTACGGGCAGCGATTGAGGTTGGGTTGAAAAAAGTTCCCGCCTACATCATGAAAGTTGAGACAAAAGAGGAAATGCTCGAGCTGGCAATCGTCGAGAATGTTCAAAGGGAGCGATTAGATCCTATTGAGCAGGCCAACGCCTATCAACGCTTGCTTAAAGAATGTAAGTTGACACAAGATGAAATTGCTCAGAAGATTGGCAAAGACAGGTCAACGATTACAAATATGTTACGATTATTACGTCTGCCTGCCGTAATTCAGAAGAGTGTGGCTGCCGGAGAAGTTTCAGTCGGGCACGCCCGAACCTTATTGGTGCTGGAGGAAACAGAAGATCAAATTCAGATCTGGGAAAAATTGTTGAAAAATGATTTTTCAGTGCGCAAACTGGAAAGAGTGGTAAAAGAACTCTCGGAGGAGAAATCTTCCAAATTGATAAAAAGCAGAAAGAAATCGATCCATATTCTTAAGATCGAAGAAAAATTAAGGGATATTTTTGGCACGAAAGTCAACCTCAGAACGAAAAAGGAAGGTGGATCCATAGAGATTGATTTTTATTCTCCGGAGGATCTCAACCGAATTCTGGAGATCTTTGATAAGATCAGCTGAAAGGAATCGGGAGAAATGTTTGCTTTTATTTTGTGTTAAACCTAAATTTAAGTTGTTTATTTTTTGAGAGTTAAGAGTAATTTTGAAAATTAAAAAAAGAAAAACAAAGCATTTTACATTTTTATTAATACCGGATAACGAAAGAGCAACAAAAAGTCTGAGATTGCAGACAGGAACGCTGCGTTTTCTCATCGTCTTTTTTGCTGTTACCATTTTGTTGATAGTCGCCGGAGCAGCCACTTACTGGAAAGTTGCCGAAGTGGCACTTGACTATAATAATTTACTTGAGGAAAATGTCCGTTTGAAAAAAAGCCTGGTTAAAGTAGAAGAATTGAAGACGGACATTGATAAATTAAAAAAGGTCGATCAAAAATTACGCGCGTCTCTTTCCGGTTATGTTACGATGGTTGAGGAGAAAAATACTGATCCAAATGATGTCCTGTTAACAGGCATGGATCAGCTACCTGGATTAAAGTATGACCGCTCCTTATTTAATAGCATTCCCTCAGAGGTCCCAATGGATGGATTTATAACCAGAGGATTTGAAACGAGTTCGATTCTAAGTAATGCCCATATTGGTATTGATGTCGCTGGAAAAATTGGTACTCCCATTAAAGCCACCGCCGACGGAATCGTTTTATTTTCAGGTTGGACATTCCAGGACGGATATGTTCTTATTTTAAAACATAAATACAATTATTTCTCATTCTATAAGCATAACATACAAAACCTATGTCAAGAGTTGGAACATGTAAAAAAAGGCCAGGTAATTGCATTGCTTGGCGATACTGGTCAGATTACATCAGGTGCCCACCTTCATTTTGAAATATGGCAAGGTTCGAAACCTCTTGATCCGATGATTTTTTATAGATGATTAGAATATTTAAATTTGGAAAGGGAATATACATTGGCTTTAAAAGATAATGCTTCTGAATCTTCATCAACTGAATTGAATTTTTTTGGTGGTGGAACAGTTGTGGAAGGTACCATTCGTGCCAGCAACAGTGTTCGCATCGACGGCAAAATTAAAGGGAAATTGATATGTAAAAACACATTGACTGTCGGTGTCAATGGTGTGATTGAAGGCGAAGTTGAAGCAAAAAACGCCATTGTTGGTGGTAAAATCAATGGGAAAGTAAAAGTTGCCGAAAAACTGGTTCTTGAGTCGAAGTCAATCTTAATTGGTGATCTCAAAGCCGGTAAACTTTTAATAGAGGAGGGGGCAATATTTGAAGGTACCTCTGATATGGGCAAAAAAGAACCGGTTGGGGTTGAACCAAAGCCAGCCCCTGACCTGAATAAACCACCTTTATAAAGTGGTTGTTAGGGTATTAGTAAATTTGAAGGATTCATCCCAAATCGGAGGTGTCGTCAGTTCGATGCGAAAGGCTGCACCTTACATTAGTATATCTTATGTATTGATTGCCTCAATCGGAATGCTTGGTGCATTGGGCTGGTGGTTGGATGGCCAATTTTCAACCCGGCCACTGCTCATTATTCTTGGGGTTCTCGGAGGTTTTTTCCTGGGTCTCTATAACTTATTTAAAGTTGTGAAGAAACTTGAAAAACAAAAATAATGAGATCATTCGTATTACGAATTGCACTTTCCCTAATATTAGGTTTTTTTTTAATAATAATAATTTCTAAATTTATAAATCTTTCCAGTGATGTTTTACGTGCGTTGGTTGCAGGAACGGCCTGTGCAGTGATCTATGTAATGAGCAGCTTTTTTTCCTTTTATTATGCATCTACCCTTAACCAAACATCATTCAACTGGGTATTTGTGTTTAGTATCACCGGAAGAATATTATTGCTTCTTTGCATAATTACTCTGATTGTAAAATTTACAAATTTGAATGCATTAATATTCCTGATATCATTTTTTATCTGGTATTTTATATTCCAGATATGGGAAGTTATCAGTCTGAAAAAGATATCAATGAAGAAAGTATAACTGAATGGCGTTATTATCCTCATATCATCTTTATCAATCCCCGGAAGCAAAAGGACAAGAAGAGAATGTCGGAGAATTCATTCTTCATCATGTCCAAAATTCAAATGAATGGAATATATTTGGTTATCATGTGCAACTTCCCCAATTTGAACCGGTCAACATATTCGGTGTTCAGTTTGATTTTTCGATTACCAATCATGTCGTTATGATCTGGATTGCCGCGATTTTTTTGATTCTTGCACTGGGATTATCCTTCCGAAAAAGACCGTTGGTACCAAGAGGATTTGCTGCAATTCTGGAGATGTTGATTCTTTTTATACGGGACGATATTGCGATACCGAACCTGGGTAAAGAAGACGGCAAAAAATTTACGCCGCTGATCGGGACTTTCTTTTTCTTTGTATTGGTCTGTAATTTAATGGGCTTGATTCCCCTTTTCGGAACGCCAACCGGGAACATAAATATTACCGCAGCCATGGCACTAATTACATTAGGTACAGGACAGGTATTTGGAATTATACGACATGGTTTTATCGGTCATTTTAAAGCCCTGGTACCCTCCGGCGTACCGATTGGATTAATTCCCCTGATGTTTGTTATTGAATTAATGGGATTGCTGGCCAAGCATTTTGCCTTGTTGATGCGGTTGTTCGCCAATATGATAGCCGGGCATATCGTGATTTTTGCCTTTCTGGCATTGGTTTTTATTTTTAAATCTGTTTTTGTCTCACCTTTCTCTATTGGTTTTGCAATTTTTGTGAATTTTCTGGAAATACTGGTCGCCTTTATACAGGCCTATGTTTTTACGATGTTATCCACATTGTTCATTGGGATGTCTTTACATCCCGAACATTAATCATATGAAGTGTTAGGTTTTTTAAATCAGTGAATTAAAATAAATAGGAGGATTATTTCGATGGGTGATTTAGCAACTGCTTTTGCATACTTGGCAGCCGGAATTGGAGCAGGTATTGTAACGCTGGGTGCCGGTCTTGGCATCGGAAAAATTGCTTCAGCAGCAATGGATGGAACGGCACGTCAACCTGAAGCAACCAATGATATACGTACGACGATGATCATTGCCGCGGCCCTGATTGAAGGTGTGGCACTGATCGGTGCGGTCGCATGTCTTCTTCTCAGCTTTAAATAATAAAAAACAGGGAATGATCTTATGCTAGAATTAGATCCCGGAGTAATAATCTGGGCCTGGATAACATTCTTCGTTTTATTGATCTTGCTTTACAAAATAGCCTGGAAACCAATTCTCTCCGCCATCGAGAAACGGGAAAAGACCATCCAGGATGCTCTGGACCGTTCTGAAGAAGCAAAAACAGAAGCAGAAGCAATTCTGGAAAAACATAATCAAATGGTACGATCAGCCGAGGAAGATGCTCAGCGATTAATGAAAGAAAACCGGGCGTTAGCGGAAAAATCACGTCAGGATATTTTAAACCAGGCAAAACAAAGCGCTGATAAAATGATCAGTAAGGCAAAAGTCGAGATCGAAAAGGAAAAAGAAGACGCCATACAGGCCTTGCGGAGTGAAGTCGCTGATTTGGCGATCGCTGCCACGAAAAAAATTATCGGTGAAGCGCTGGATGAATCTAAACAAAGAGCAATAATAAGCGATTTTATCCAAAAGATGCCAAGATCTATTCAAAATTAGCCGGAGGATTAGCGTGAGTCGTATCGCAATTCGTTATAGTAAGGCGCTTTTTGATTTGGCGTTGGAAGAAAAGTTAATAGATGAAATCCACTCAGATCTGGAACAGATAAAAGA
Source organism: uncultured Calditrichota bacterium (assembly GCA_964489835.1). Classification (GTDB taxonomy): domain Bacteria; phylum Calditrichota; class Calditrichia; order JAJRVZ01; family JAJRVZ01; genus CAZBBC01. Next base: position 35,818 of record CAZBBC010000011.1, on the reverse strand, counting down.
AATCTGCGCGAGTAATCCGGCATTTCAACAGGCTCTTATTAATCCTCTGATTAATGACAACCTGAAAGCGACGCTTTTAAAAGAGATTTTTGAAAATAAATTACACCCGTTGACTTTCAAATTTCTGGCACTTTTGAGCAAGAAAAAACGCCTCGGGTTTCTCATAGAAATGATCGAACACTATATGCAGAAAGTGTTAGAATATAAGGGTGTTCTATCAGCTCTGTTGATTAGTGCCGGTCCTTTAGGTCCGGCACAGGTTGATAGTATCAGAGACAGGATTGAAAGTATTACCGGTAAATCGGTTATTCTTTCTGAGCACATTGATAAATCGGTGATCGGCGGATTTGTAGTTAAGATTAAAGATACAGTGATTGATTTATCGATTAAAACCCAATTGGATAAATTGCGGGCACAACTCGTACAGGGTTAAAATTTCCAACAGGATATTATTTAGAAGAGGATAAAGCAAATGGGAAATGCAGTAAGACCGGATGAAGTTTCTGCGATTCTGAAAAAAGAGCTGGCCGGTTATGAGCAGAAAGCTGATATCTATGATTCTGGAACGGTCATTCAGGTCGGTGATGGAATTGCCCGGGTATATGGACTAGAAAAGGTAATGGCAGGAGAATTGGTAGAGTTTCCGAATAATGTAATGGGAATGGTCCAGAATCTTGAAGAAGACAATGTCGGAGTCATTCTTTTTGGTGAGACATTTTTGATTAAGGAGGGTGATCTTGTCAAGCGAACAAACAGGATTGTGGAGATACCCACCGGAGATGAATTGCTGGGACGTGTTGTCAGCCCCCTTGGCCAACCGCTGGATGGAAAAGGTAAAATTGATACTAAAATTCATGTACCGATAGAGCGAAAGGCTCTCGGTGTGATTCAGCGGCAACCTGTAAAAGAACCACTGGCTACCGGAATAAAAGCAATCGATTCAATGATTCCTATTGGTCGCGGACAACGTGAATTGATCATTGGGGACCGTCAAACCGGTAAGACAGCGGTAGCGGTTGATACAATGATTAATCAGAAAGGTAAGGATGTCATTTGTATATATGTAGCCATCGGTCAAAAAGCTACTACCGTGGTGAAGGTCATTCAAACCCTTGAAGAAAATGGTGCCCTGGATCACTCAATTATAGTATCAGCCAATGCCAGTGAGCCTGCTCCCCTGCAGTATCTGGCACCCTACGCCGGTGCGGCTATTGGAGAATACTTTCGGGATAATGGAAAACATGCTCTGGTCATTTATGATGATCTTTCCAAGCATGCCTGGGCATATCGGGAGGTTTCACTTCTTCTCCGACGACCCCCGGGACGAGAGGCATATCCGGGAGATGTTTTTTATTTACATTCACGGCTTTTGGAAAGAGCGGCAAAACTGAATGATGATCTTGGTGGTGGATCGTTGACTGCCCTCCCGATTATCGAAACCCAGGCTGGGGATCTTTCCGCTTATATACCGACAAATGTTATTTCTATTACCGATGGACAGATCTTCCTCGAAACTGATCTTTTCTTCTCAGGTGTCAGGCCGGCGATAAATGCCGGTCTTTCGGTTTCCAGGGTCGGCAGTAATGCGCAACTAAAAGCGATGAAGCAGGTGGCCGGTCGCCTGCGATTGGACCTTGCCCAATACCGTGAGTTGGAAGCATTCGCAAAGTTTGGTTCGGATCTGGATAAAGCTACCCAACAGCAGCTCCATCGCGGTGAGAGACTCATAGAAATATTGAAACAGGATCAATACAGTCCGATGTCATTCGAAAAACAGATTGTGGTCATTTATGCAGCAACCAATGGATTCGTCGATGCTGTTGAAGTTGAGAATATCAAACGTTTTGAAAAAGAGTTTCCGGAATATCTGGAAGTGAAACATCCGGATTTGTTGCCTGCAATTAGTGAACGTCAGGTACTTGACGAAGAGATTGAAAAGGAACTACGATCATCATTGGAGTCCTTCCTCAAAGGATTTAAGCAAGAGGCAGTTTAAATGGCAACATTGCGTGAAATACGTACACGAATCGCCAGTGTAAAAAGTACCCAGCAGATCACCAAGGCCATGAAAATGGTGGCTGCAGCAAAGTTGCGTAAAGCCCAGGAAAAAATTCTGGCTACGCGGCCATATGCTCAAAAACTTAAAGATGTCGTCGGACATTTAATTGCCCGGATAGAAAATAGCCGGCACCCCATGCTGGTCACCCGTCCGGCAGAAAAAATTTTACTTGTGATCGTAACATCAGACCGCGGATTATGCGGGGCCTATAATGCCAATATTATTCGTCATGCCGTTATACAGATTAAATCTTATACCGATAAAGAAGTGTCCATATATGTTATCGGAAAAAAAGGATTGGAGTACTTCTCAAGACGGGATTATAAAATATTTAATCGAAAAATAAATTTTTTTAATCAGCTAAACTTTCAGGATGCTGTCGAAATAGTTGCGAATTTGGTTGAAGCATATTCAAAGAATCATTTTGATCGGATCGAAATATTATACAATGAATTTAAATCCGCTCTCAGACAGGATATAACACTGGAACAATTTCTACCCTTTATGCCAGACGAAGAAATGATACAATCAGCCTCACAGGTCGATTATTTATATGAACCGGGAAAAGATGAAATATTGAAGGTGATCATTCCGAAGCAATTAAATATACAAATGTGGAAAGTATTATTAGAAAGCAGTACTTCCGAGCAGGGGGCACGAATGACCGCGATGGAAAGTGCTACTGAAAATGCGGAAGACCTCATCGCGGAACTGACGCTTCATTATAATCGAGCCCGACAGGCAGCTATAACAAAGGAAATCTCTGAAATTGTCGGCGGTGCTGAGGCATTAAAAGAAAAATAAAATGAAGATAGGAAATCTTAATGTATAAGGGAAAAATTACTCAAATAATCGGTCCGGTTATTGATGTTGAATTTAATGAGGAAGAGCTTCCAGCCATTTATAATGCGGTTAAAATTAAACGCAGTGAAGGTAGTGATCTGGTTCTCGAAGCGCAGCAACATTTAGGTGAGAATCGTGTTCGTTGTGTAGCGATGGATTCTACTGATGGTCTGGTTCGTGGGATGGAGGCGACGGATATGGGTGATCAAATCACTGTACCGGTTGGACCGGAAGTACTTGGTCGTTTGATTAATGTCATCGGCGAACCGATCGATCAATTGGGAGATGTAAAAACTTCAAAAAGATATCCGATCCATCGTCCAGCCCCTCGCTATCAGGATCTGAGTACATCATCAGAAGTGCTGGAAACCGGTATCAAAGTTATTGATCTTCTTGAACCTTATTCGAAAGGCGGAAAGACGGGACTTTTTGGTGGTGCCGGTGTCGGTAAGACTGTGATCATCATGGAATTGATCCGCAATATTGCCACGGAACACGGAGGATTTTCCGTGTTTTCTGGTGTCGGAGAACGCACCCGGGAAGGAAACGACTTATGGCTGGAAATGAAGGAATCTGGTGTTATTGATAAAACCGCCCTGGTATTTGGTCAGATGAATGAACCGCCCGGTGCAAGAATGAGAGTCGGCCTTTCCGGTCTAACATTGGCAGAATATTTCCGCGATGAAGAGGGTAAAGACGTACTTTTATTTATTGATAATATATTCCGGTTTACTCAGGCCGGATCGGAGGTCTCGGCGCTTTTGGGTAGAATGCCTTCGGCGGTGGGCTATCAACCGACGTTAGCAACGGAAATGGGTGAATTGCAAGAACGTATCACATCGACCAAAAAGGGCTCCATTACTTCTGTCCAGGCAATATATGTTCCCGCCGATGATTTAACAGACCCTGCACCGGCAACCGCTTTCGGGCATCTGGATGCTACAACCGTATTATCAAGGAAAATTGTTGAGATGGGAATCTATCCTGCCGTTGATCCGTTGGATTCAACATCCCGTATTCTGGATCCGAAAATCGTTGGTGATGAACATTATAATGCGGCCAAATCGGTACAGGAAATACTGCAAAAATACAAAGACCTTCAGGATATTATTGCTATTCTTGGAATGGATGAGTTATCTGAAGAAGATAAAATAGTGGTTTCCAGAGCAAGAAAAATTCAGCGTTTTCTTTCACAACCATTTTTTGTGGCCGAGGAATTTACCGGACAGGCTGGCCGGTATGTCTCATTGGATGAAACCATCCGTGGATTTAAAGCGATTGTGAATGGAGAGCACGATGATATACCGGAACAGGCGTTTTATATGAAAGGAACAATAGACGAGGCCCTGGAAGCGGCAAAAGAAATGCAGGAATAATTATGATCACGTACAAGGTCAGGTGCTGTATCGGAGAACGATGGAGTAAAAATGTCTGAATTAAAAGTTGAAATTGTAACCCCGGATGGGATTGTGTATTCTGGTGAGGTTCGGTCTTGCACGGCACCCGGTGATGGTGGACAATTTCAAATTCTGAGTGGACATGCAGCATTTTTATCAAATCTTAAAATAGGCGAAATTAAAATTGAGGGGGCTGACGGAATCAAAATTCTGGCAACCAGTGGGGGATTTCTGGAGGTGAAGGATAATATTGTCAGTATTGTCGTCGAAACTGCTGAGTTTGCAGGAGAGATTGATACGGATCGGGCAGTGGCAGCAGCAGAGAGAGCACGAAAACGATTATCGGAGAAAAAGGATGTCGATCTGTTGAGAGTCGAATATGCTCTCGCCAGAGCTTTGAACCGTCTGAAGATAGCTTCCCGTATTTAATTTTACATTTTAAATAAAATTTACTTATTTTATACCTGTTTATGCCGAAAACACATATATAATTTTTATTGTTTTTCCTTGATTAATGACTTGAAAAGTTTAAATTAACACAAATCTAATAAATTACGGGACTAACATACTTTTTGGATCGGAGTATGAAGGTAAAAAAGCAATTCATATTCCTCACAATTTTTCTTTCATTTATCGTATCTCAGCAGATTTATTCCCAAGACTTGACGAAAGATGATTTGGACTTTCAACAGGCTCTTCAGGAATACATCAATAGTGATCTGTTAAGATTTGGTAAGAATGAAATTTCACGTGAGAGGTTTTTAATACAACAAATGCGGGATATTAATCAAGAGATTAAGTCCCGTGTAACAAATGTTGGGGCTATCCGTGACCAGTACTTTGTGGGGTTGTTAAACCGTTTGGAAGAGCTCGATGCCCTTCGAAATCGTTTGAGTGACTTTAATTCTGCTTCCCTTAATTCCTTTATAGATCAATTGGAAAATCGTATTAAAGAAACCATTGATGAAGGAGATATTAATTACAGACGGCAGAAAATTTTTGAAGATGGCATTCAGGTATTATACATCGCCGAAGAAATGCTCAAACTTGATCCAGGGTCCCGACTTGAAGGCAATGCCCAATTGAATCAACAATTGCAGTTTTCTAATCGGAAACTTTTGAACTCATTCGGGGAGGCGAGGGGACCGGAAACTGCTGTTTCTCATTTATCTTCAGAAGGGAAATCAACCATCTGGGATTTGTTTATTGAATGGAGAAGAACCAATTCACTCCAATATGAAGCCCGTTGGACAGATATACAAATTATTAAAAATAAGTTACTAAAAAATGGAACGGCAGCTGAAAAGGATCAAATGTTCAGAAGAGAGCTCTATTCTGCCGTCCTGGCTTACAATTTCCATAATTATGATCTTGCGGACCGATTATTTACGGAGATTATAAACAGATATGTTTTTATAAATTTGCTCGATGATGTTTATTTCTACAAAGGAGAATCTAATTTTCAAATCGATCGGTATAATGAGGCCACACAAGCCTATCTCGCGATTATAAATAAATATCCAACTTCTCTGTATCTATCGAAAGCCTATTCCCGACTTGTGGTTATTGAACATCATTTTGGCAATGCTAAGAAAGTTGACGAATATTACAGGCAATTTGAAAAAGTGGTTTCTGCCGCCGATCCTTCGGTTGACGAAACACGTTTCACTGCCGGACTATCGGCTGTGTCCAGTGCCTCCTACGAAGAAGCCGTAAATATTTTAAATAATATTTTGCCTGCTTCCGAATTTTATATCGATGCCAGGTATCTGTTGGCGCAAGCTTATGTCGGTGTAAGGAGATTTGATGAGGCGGAACAGGCACTAATTGAAATCGTTAATAATTATAGTACTCTTCCGGATTATCACTTTAATGCTTTATTGAAACTGGCTTATATAAAATATGAAAAGGGAGAGTATCTTCCAGCCATTACTTATCTGAATCAGATCGGTGGCAATTTTGCATTGTATGATCGCGCCCTAATGGCTTATGGATGGAATTATTATAAACTTGAATTACTAAAGGAGGAGAAAGAAAGAGATTTCAGTATCACCAAGAAATATCTTAACATTCTAATCTCTAATTTCTCCGACTCCGATTATTATTTAGAAGCAAAAAGTCTTTTGGCTTATGTTTTTCAAATTGAAAAAAATTCACAAGCGGCCGTTGCCCAATATGATTATGTTTATCAAGCAAGCCATACAAGAAATATTTCGGATGAGAATCTTGAATTAAGAGATAGATTGAAAAAAGAATTATCCGTAGCCGAGAATGAAAAAAATACGGCGCTGGAAAGGAATGAGTCCGTAAACTATAATAGGGCAAGGGACCAATATCTTAATTTACAGGACAGTCTGATGGCTGTTCAGTATTCTGAATTAAGCCCAAATAGTATTGCTCTTAAGAGAGAAATCCAACGTCTTAAAAATCAAGTTCAGGAATTGGATCGTCTGAGAACGATCGCAGTCGAACGAAACAGCCCGCAGATGATTGAAAGGATCGATAATCTTAGGGAACACCTGACTGGTGAGTTAGAGGATGCTCAGGATTCAGAAGTATATTCCATCCTGGGAGTTAACTATTATGACGAACATCCCCATGCCCGTAAAGAAAGTCTGACTGAAGATCAGAATAAAAAGATATTGGCGATGCGGGAAGAGGCAGTCAGACAACAAAATGAGATAGGGCAAAAAATAGCCGAAATCGATCGCCAAATCACACAAATGAAAAAATCGAAAAATTATAAACAACTGGTTTATTTGGATATCGAACGGGATCGTTATAAGGATCTACAAAAAAAGTATGATTTTTTTCAAACAGTTGCCTATGATATGGATCTTACGGAGTCAGAAATTCAATTGGAAAAGTGGAGTAACTATGGTGCATTTGGAATAGCCAATGTAAGTTTTTCCATACGGCAGGATAATAAGAATAAAGTTGCCTATTACAGTCAACAAATTGATAAGATAAACCAGATTCTAAACAACAGAAAATCCCTGCTGGATTATAAAATAGGTCTGATTGATGGTGAGATAAACTATATGACTCGAAAGGTTCGCCGCCAGGAACGTTTGAGGGAGCGGGCGGAGCTCGATCGTAAATTTGAGGAATCTTATTTTGATACACATACCAGTGAGTTTCAGGAAACGGAATCAACACCTCCGGATTTTAACCAGGAAGAGGAAAAAGTTGTCGAAGAATAATAATAGCCCTCAACCTTTAATATATTTTGCTTGTGTAAAGTAAAATTGGAATCTATGATGTTTAAAAATTTCTCAAAATTATATTTACGTTATCTACCGTGTTTTTTAATTATTTTATTTACCTCCCTGCTTTTTCCCGGATTAATAAACGCACAGGATAAAGTTCAGCAGGATCTCAAGACATTGGGAGATACGTTGTTTAAATCAATGAATATTGAAGAATTAAGAAATATTCAATCCGAATATCAGCGCCGGATAGAGAAATTATCGATCGAAGAGGGAAAAACCAGTGACCGGGGTCTAGAAGTAACCGAAGAATTCCTGAGACGGGAAGGCGGTAATATTAAGGATCAGGATAAGATTTTGATCCGAATGGCAGAGTATTATTATGATAAAGCGGAGGAAGACTATTTTTCACAAAACGAAGATTACGATCAAAAATACGCGGACTATTTAAAAAGACTTGATCAATTTTATGAAGGTAATCTCCAGGAAGAACCTGTCGCTCCACCACAGCCAAAATATGATTATAGTAAAGTGATCGAAATTTATGATAAAATTTTAGATCAATATCCCAATAGTGATTTTGCGGATGATGCCCTTTATACAAAGGCATATCTCACTCAGCAAATGGATCGCGGAGCAGAATCCCGAAAGATATATCAGGAGGTCATTGATCGCTACCCTGAGAGTCATTTTGCTGCTGATTCATATATGCGTCTTGCCGAATATTATTTTGATCCAAGGGAAGATAAGGATACGGAACAGACGATTGTGGAGCTACAGCGGGCAATCAGGCTCTATAAAAAGGTGTTACAATACAGGGACTCCAAACGCTACGATGAAGCGCTGTACAAATTAGGATGGAGCTACTACCGGTTATCTGCTACAGATCCAGCCTATTATTCCGATGCCATTATATATTTTATGGCTGTAGTCGATGATATAACTCGGGCAGAAGAGCTGGATCCGAAAAATAAGGTAAGTAACCCTAATGTTAAAGATGAGGCAATCCAGTATATCGGTATCAGCTTTTCTGATGATGAATCCTATGCTCATGCCGGTGTTTCTAATGCAAGACGATTTATTGAGGACATCGGTGGACGAAAGTACGGTGTGGAGATTATGCGTGCCCTTGGTCAGACCTATCAAACAACTGAACGTAATAGCGAAGCGATCAATGCCTATACCTCCTTACTGGATATGTACCCTTTTTATAAAGAGGCACCCCTTATTAAACAGAACATCTCTGAAACCTATTTCAATCTTGGGGATGATTCGGCGGCATACCGGGGGAGAGATGAGCTCTTTCGGAATTATAATCCAAAATCAGATTGGTTTGCTCAGTTAGATAGTTCAGATTTACCTGATAAATTTCATTTTCTAAAAGAGGGACATAATTTAGCAGAAAAAGCATTACAGACAAATATTACCCTTGACTTTGTAAAAGCGCAGGAAATGGAGAGTCAGAATCTGTCTTCAGCATCTTTGTATAGACGGGTGGCAAAGGAGTGTGAAAATTACCTGGATGTCTTTCCTACTGATAGCAATGCTTATAGTGTCAACTGGAATTATGCCCAGATCCTTGATCTGAAGATGGGTAGATTTGAAGATGCTTATGAACAATATATTCATGTTAGTAATGATTATCTTGAAACCAATTTTCAAAAAGACGCCGCAAATAATGCCATATTTGTGGCCGATACCCTGGTAAAATTGGTTTTTAAAGGGGCAACCGGTGCCACAGCCACTGATGTTGAGATTGCCAGTATCGGTGATGAGGAAGCGTTAAGACCGGAGGTGCTAACCGCAGAAGAAAAGAGACTTATCGAAGCATATGATAATTATATACGTCTATTTCCGGATGATGAAAGTACGCCAAAATACCTGGCAAATGCCGGTGCCATTTACTTCAATCATAAGCAATTTGGAGAGGCACGTGTCTATTTTAAAACACTGGTTAATCGTTTTCCCGGGGCAAGAGAAAAAACCCTCGCCTACCGCTCGATTATGGACTCCTATTTTTACCTTGGCCAGTTTGAAGATAGTGAATTCATTGCCAAACAAATATTACGATCCGATCAAATACCGGATGAGGAAAGAATCTTTGCTCAGAAAAGGTTAGCTGCCTCAATTTTTAACCATGCAAAATTATATGAGGATCAAGGCCAGTTTATGGATGCCGCTGACGAATTCAGGCGCGTTTTTACTGAATCTCCGGAAGACACAACCTATGCTGAGGCAGGTCTTTTTAATAGTGGACGGAACTACGATAAAATTAAAGAGTGGGAAAAAGCGCTGGATACATATATTCTATTATCTGATAAATATCCGAAATCCAAATATGCAATATCATCTTTGAAAAATGCAGCGGAAGATAATAAAGAATTGAAGCACTATTCGGATGCGGCACAAATTTACGAACGTATTTATGTCCACCAGGCAAGTATTCCGGAAGAGGCTGAAATAGCTATGTACAATGCGGCTTATTATTATAAGGAAGGTGAGGATTGGCAGAATGCTATTCGCCTAAATAAGCAATATATTGCCACGTATCCGGATAATCCGCTTTCAACAGATTTTTATTTTGCCACTGCCGGTTTCTATTTGAAGATGGATAACCTAACCGAAGCAAATAGGATCTATGAGGAATTTGCCTCTAAATACCCCGATGATCCGCGAGGTGTTCAGGCTTTTTATGAACGCGGTTCGTATTATCAGGATGATGGCCAGTTAACTCTGGCAAAAGCAGAATATCAAAAGGCGATTAACAAAAGTGAGGGTCTTAATCGTAAAGGAATGGATCCAAACCGTTACTATGTCGGTGAGTCACTGAATAAAATGGTTGATATGTTATATAGCGAGTATAATTCGGTTGAGCTAAGACAACCGGTAAGTAATATTGAAACGCAACAAAATAGAATGAGAAACCTGATAAAAGATATCTCAGCTAATGATATGAAGATTATTGCCAATGGGTCTATCCGTAGTTTTGAGGCCGCTTATAAAAATGCTGAAGTCTATGAGATTTTTGCCGATAAGTATTTTAGTCAGGAAAGAAATCCAAACCTTAGCACTGACCAGAAATTTTTGGAAGACAAGAAAATCAATGACGCCTCGGCCGGGTTATTCGATAAAGCAGTTGATGAATATATTAAAGCGATGGAAAATATTCCGATAATTGCAGAGAAACTTTCCGTGGATATATTTGCCGTCGATACGATGATAACAGAAGCAGTCCCCGATACTGCAATTGGTGATACCGCCGGCACCGTTGCCAGGGCTACAAAAATAGATTCAACAAAAGAGATTGCCCGCAAATGGTATGCAAAAGCGACAAGTAAAATCTCATATCTGTATTATAAAGAGGCAGAAATCACAAAATCTAACATTACGGAAGCCCTGGCTACAGATAATCCCTATACCGATGTTTACCCGGCTATACTTTTCCAGGCACAATTGATTTCCAAACTAATTAATCCCACGGTTGAAAAAACGATCGAAGCCCATCAAAAAAATGTCACAGAAGGGGAAAATTTAAAACTGAGTAATAAATATGTGGAAGAATCAAAAAGACAGATTCTTTTGACATCAAATATCCCACCTGATGAAGTTGAAAAGTTGGCCTTTCTATCTCTGAGAGATTATCAAAAGCAAATGAAAGGATATCGCCGTCTTATTGAGCAGGAATACGGGTCACTGAACGCAGAAGGTAAAGACTATATGAGAATCAAGGATGATGTCCAATTATTGATCGACATATCTAAAACACTGGCAATTTCTGCCATGGATAGTTATAAAAATACCTTAGACCGGGCGAGGAATCTAAATATAGAAAACGATCTTATCAGAACCACAGAAAACCGATTGCTCCGTATCGCAGTCGAGCTGACAGATTTGTATGAAGTCTTTCATGATAGTGCTCAGGTCTGGCAGACCCACTATAAAACAAGGTTTGATTCAACCGAAAATTATAATTATGATGATGCTTTTCTCTTTCATCAGGACCAGACGTTTAGTTTTGCAGAATACGAACAGGAAATTCTTGACCATGCATTTCAGTTAAAAGAAGAATATAAGATATCAAATTTATGGGCGAATAAGATCCTGGCAAAACTGATTGCTGTAGATCCAGCGGTATATGCTGGAGCGATAGAAAGAGAGAAGGTTACGATAGAGAGTGATGAGTCCTGGTTGGTCTCAACAACCTATACACCAGGATATAATAGAAAGGACTTTGATGATTCTACCTGGAAAAAAGCCGGAATCGTACCCTCTTCTTATAATCAGTTTGTGAATTTGGGTTTAAATCCCCAAGCAATATGGCTTCCAAGAAAGCCGGTGCGGTCGGATACTTCTCAGATGTCGCCGTTTGATACAACGTTTGGTATGGTCGACTCAATGGGCGCCGGACCTTTGGACACGTTGGGCCTCGTTGCCACTGATACGGTGGCAGAAGAGATTGGTACAATTGCCATGACAGATGCGTCTTTGGCTGATTCAATAACCAGCGATACTGTCCAGGTATATTTTAGGAAAAAAATCAATCTTGAAGGAACTCCGGTTGATGGTTATATTTACATAACTGCGGATAATGATTTTAACTTTTTTCTGAATGAAGAGTATATCACAGATGATGAGGCCAACAATTTTGCGGTTATCGATACTATTGACTTCGGATTTATTTCATATTCGATCAAGCCCGGATTAAACACATTTTCTATGCGGGTTATCGATACAGATCATTCCGGAGGCGGTATTAAATTATACGGACACTTTGAGCTTATTCCTCTTGACATATTGGCTGCCATGGAGAAGAGAAGCCGGGTGGCGGCCCTGGATATTGATCCCGGTGTGTTATACAAACTTAACACTTTAAATAAAAATAGAATAACTATCAGTCAGTAGAGGATTGGCGAATGAAACGATTTTTATCCATATTGACGGGCATTTTCTTTGTCATTATCTTTTCGACAGTTGGCTTTGGACAGGTTTCCGATACAACAGCGGTGTCCGATGATGATATTGGGGATTTTGTTGATTTGACCGGTGCTGCAGTGAGAATAACGATAGAGCCGGAAAAGCCGCGTGTCAATATCATCGCGGACCGGATTAAACCGGAGTTTGATATGATGAATCTGGATCGATCATATATCCCGGAACTTACCGGTATGGGTGAAAAAATTATGATTGCTGATCCGAAAGCAACCGTTCGGGATGATAAAATAGATGTCAAAAACATAGTAAACCGAAGTAGATGAAATCATTAATTAGGAGGAAATTATGGATGCCTTTTTAGCTGGATTTGGTCGATCATTCTCACCGGGTGATCCTGCTTTCTTATTCATGTATGTTATTGCTCTTTTTGCCGCGGCATCGCTTGCGATCGGGATCGAAAGGTTTTATTATATAATGATTCGATCTAATATTAATGCTGATAAATTTATGGCTGAAATCCGTAAACTTGTTGCCGGTGGTAATATGGATCGGGCAATTGCCCTATGCGATAAAGGAAAACAAAAAGCGTTACCATTTGTCGTATTGAGAGGTTTGAAACGGGCCATTGAAAGTGAAGCCCTGGATTTCCGGGCGATACAAAATGCGGTCGATGAAGGTACACTAGAAGTTATTCCTAAACTTCAAGAGCGCACGAACTATCTTTCGATGTTTGCCAATGTTGCAACACTAACCGGTCTTATGGGAACGATCTTTGGTTTGATCATTGCCTTTGATGCTGTTGGTGGAGAGGGTGTTCCCGAAGCGGATAAGACTCGATTCCTGGCTGCAGGTATATCTGCCGCTATGAATACGACAATCTTTGGACTGATGGTTGCTATTCCAAGTTTGATCGTCTATACGTTTTTAACAAATAAAACAACTAAAATTATTGACGAAATGGATGAACATCTGGTTAAATTAATTAATTTAATAACCGGAAATCGTTAATAAATAATCTGAGGAAAAATCATGGCATATAAACCCTCAATGCGGCGTAGTGGAATAACCGCTGAAATTGAATTGGATATCAAACCCGTCATGAATTTGATGGTTGTGCTCATTCCTCTGTTGCTTGCCGGTGTGGAAATGGTTAAACTCTCCATTATCGAAATTGATCTTCCACCTGCTTCAGCTGGTGCTGGAAAGGGTGCCGATGAGAAAAATCCGGAAAAAGAAAAAGAGAAAAAACTGGGATTAAAGATTGCGGTTATCAATACCGGAATCAGTTTGGCCACTGCCTCGGCGGTATTATCAGGGGACGAATCAGAGGGACCGACCGTTCCAGTGATGGCAAGCGGAGAACAAGACTTAAATATGTTGAAGGAAAAACTAATTGAGCTGAAGAAGGCGATCAAGGAAAAAGGATTTAAGGATGAGAATGTTGCTATTATCACCGCTGGCAAAGATATTGAATACCAGGTGATAATTCATATCCTGGACGTCATTCAGAAATATACAGACGACGAAGGAAACATACAGCCCTTATTCCCACAAGTGAATTTTGGGCAAGTCATGATTTGAAAGAAGGGGTAACTCCAATGGCTTTTAAACCCTCAAAATCAAAAAAGCATAATACACAAATGCAAGGCACCTTAAATATGAATTCGATGATGGATATGATGACCATTATCCTACTGTTTCTTTTAAAATCATATTCAACCACAGGGGCTTTGGCAGCACAAAGTGAGAGTCTTAAACTGCCTGTTTCTGTGCGTGAAACTAAACCAAAAAAAGAGCTAAATGTTGCTGTCGCGCAAGATGTAATTATGATTAATGAACAACCGGTGATGAATACGGCGGATGTACCAGAGGAAGGTTATATGATACCGCTGTTGGAATTGAAATTAAAAGAATATGCGAGTCAGCAAAAGCAGTTGGAGGTTGAAGTTGGTAAGGAATTTACTCACGAGGTTATCATTCAGGGTGATAAATCGATTAATTATGAACTATTGTTCAAAGTAATGTACACCTGCGGTCAGTCTGAGTTTAATAAAATGCGTTTACTGACAGTTCAGGGTATCGAGAGCGAATGATCCTGTGTGAAGGGTGTACTTTGTTATTTAGATGTATTAATCGAAAAGAATGAAGGATTAATATGAAAGAAAATAAAAAGGACAGCAAATCGCCAACGGTTGATAAAAAACCTGCTCTAGCCGGCGGAGGTGCTGCTGCTTTTCGTTTAACCGGCTTCCCCAAGGAGTTTGAACGCAATTTTCTGGAAGACATGGATAAGCGTTATATGCTTATTATGTTTGTTTCTTGGGTTTTTGTCTACGGAATTGCTATTATACTGGGGGCGATCGATTATGATCAGGATGCGCTGGCAGCTAAAGTGAGACAGAATTATTTGGATAAATTTTATCAGGCCCAGATCGTTTCAGAGCCCATTGCGGAAGAGGTGGATACCGGCGAAGGATTCGGTGAAGAGGAGAAAGAGCCGGAAGATGAACGTGCCGAGCGTGATCGCGGGCGGACAGCCGAAACACGCGGACCTTCTGCCAGGGAAATTGCTTCACAAAGAAGGGCAGCCGCTGCTCAGAGAAGTGCAGCCCGAAGGCAGATGGAGCAACAGATAGCTGGAACAGGTGTACTCGGATTGCTCTCAGCGGCCGGCGGTGGCGGATCCGGTGATGCCGTAGTCGATGTTCTTGGTGATGCAGGTGCGGGTTCCGGAGATTTGAATGAGGTTCTTTCCGGTGTCGGCGGTTTGGCAACAGCAACTGCCTCCGGTCAGAGATCCCGATTAGGGAGTCGCGGTGGTGGTCGTGTAGGTGGAAGCGCTGATGTCAATGAATTACTTTCCGGAATCGGATCTGCAGGCTCCGCTAATATCGGTAGAAAAGGATCTATCAATATGGCGCTCGATGCTGCAAGTGTCAGCGGTAAAGGATCAAAAGCCGCGAACAGGAGTGGTGAAGAATTATCGCGCGTGATCAATAGTCATAATGATGCGATCGAATATTGCTATAAGAAAGAGGCAAAATTGAATCCTAATTTGAAAGGAGATATACAGGTTGAATTTACGGTTGGATTCAATGGCCGGGTGAAAGCGGTTCGAATCGTCAGATCCTCTCTGCGTAATAAAAATGTTGAAAATTGTATTTCCAGTCGGACCAGAGGATGGCGTTTTGCACCCATCGATCAAAAAGAAGGAGATGTGACAGTCAGACAGAAATACATCTTTGGATAAGTAGGATAAATATCTTATAAAAGCCACTGAAAGGTGGCTTTTTTTATTTCTGTATGATTTTATCGGTAAATTGAGTAATTTTAAAATTTAAAAGAGAAACTAAATGGAATATCGCACACATACTTGCGGTGAACTGAGATCTGAGCACGAAGGTAGCATCGTTCGCTTATCCGGATGGGTGAATAGCTGGCGTGATCATGGGGGATTATTGTTCATTGATCTTCGTGACCGGTATGGTATCACTCAAATTGTTTTCAATCCTGATCAAAATAAGTTATTACATAAAGAGGCGACTATCCTGAGATCTGAATATGTTATTTCAGTGAAGGGAAAAGTCCGGCTGAGACCGGCTGGAATGATGAATAAGGATAAAACAACCGGAGATATTGAAATTGTCGCTGAGGAATTAACTATTCTCAACAGTGCGAAAACCCCGCCATTCGAAATCCTCGACGAAATTGAAGTAAATGAAGAATTAAAATTACAGTACCGTTATCTTGATCTTAGAAGGTCAGAGAATAAAAATAATATATTACTTCGAAATCATCTGTACAAAATTGTACGTGATTATCTTTATGATAATGATTTTGTAGAAATCGAAACACCTGTTTTGATGAAGAGTACACCCGAAGGTGCCAGAGATTTTTTAGTTCCAAGCCGGAATTATAAGGGAAAATTTTATGCCTTACCGCAGTCGCCGCAAACATATAAACAGATATTAATGGTTGGTGGTTTTGACCGCTACTGTCAAATTGTAAAATGTTTTCGGGATGAGGATCTGAGAAGAGACCGCCAGCCCGAATTTACCCAGATTGATATCGAAATGTCGTTTGTCAATGAATCAAATGTGATGGATGTTGCTGAAGGTCTTGTTAAAGCCGTATATGAAAAAATTAAAGGTATAAAGATCAATGGTAATTTCCCCAGGATGACATATGATCAAGCCATGACAGACTATGGCACAGATAAGCCGGACCTTCGTTTTAAACTGAATATCAGTCATTTGACTGATATTTATAAAGAGACTCAATTTAGAGCTTTTTCCAATGTTATCGAAAATGAAGGGATAATTGCCGGGTTATGTGTCCATGAGGCAGATAAATTTTCCAGAAAACAGATCGATAAAATAACCGAATATGTAAAAACTTTAGGTGCACCCGGATTGATATGGTTTAAATACAGGGCATCACAGCTTGACGGCCCCGTGGTAAAATTTTTATCGCAGTCTGAGATTGAAGATACGATTAAAATAACAAAGGCGGCTGATAATGATATAATTTTTGTTGTTGCCGGCGAGAGAGAGGTAACTTTGTCTGTGCTGGGTGAATTGCGAATTTATCTTGGTGACTATCTAAAAATGATTGATAAAAACCGGGACAGTTTTTTATGGGTCGTTGATTTTCCTCTGTTGGAGTTTAATCAGGAGCAGAACAGGTATATTGCAAGGCATCACCCATTTACCAGTCCAAAATCTGAAGATATTGATTTTCTGGAAAATGATCCTGAAAACGTGAAAGCAAAAGCGTATGATCTGGTAATAAATGGCAATGAAATTGCGGGCGGAAGTATCCGTATTCATAAAAAAGAACTTCAGCAGCGAGTATTTAAAATGCTCGGTATATCAAATGAGGAGGCTGAGAGCAAATTCGGTTTTTTATTGACCGCTATGGAATACGGTGCTCCCCCCCATGGTGGAATTGCTTTTGGATTTGATCGCCTGGCAATGATCTTGGCAAAGGCGACATCGATCAGAGATGTCATCGCCTTTCCAAAAACAACCTCAGCCCTGTCTCTGATGGATGGTTCTCCTTCGGAAGTATCGGAGGCTCAATTAAACGAATTAGGTCTGTCACTCAAAACAAATTGAAAGTGTAAAAAACACGATTGATATAAAAAACGTATGAATTTTGTTTATCTTATTTTGGTAAGTGCCGAATATATAAATCAGAGAGCATTATGACCTGAATTAACAGCGATCCGAAAAATAAATACGTTTAACTATATCTAAAACTTGACTTTATAATAAAATTATCATATTATTCCACTTGACAAATATTTGTATATTTCTTATGTTAAACTTAATCATGACTAAAACACACTAATAATTTTAGGAGGCTTGGAGTATGAAATTCTTATTACATTCGATCAGAATTTGCCTGTCGATAGCGCTGTTTGCCGGGATTCTTGCCAGCTGCGCCAGTCATCCCGATGAGGACCAGATCAAGGCCCTGGAGGAAACAAAAGCTGCGGCTTTATCTGCTGAGCAGATGCTTGCCCAAAAAAGACAGGAACGAAGCGATCTCGAGGCAAAGTTAGTAGCTAAAAAATCGGAATTGGAGAAAGTGAAGAAAGAAAAAGAGTTAGTCCTTCAACGGTTAGAACAGAAAAAATCAGAAAATCAATGATCCCAGCTTTTTATATTTAGGAGGCAAAAGAAATGAAAATTATGAAAATATTACTTTATCTGATCTTAGCACTGGCCTTGAGTTCCGTCACTACAGTATTCGCCCAGTCTTATAATTATGAAGAAATGGAGATGGATGAATACAATGCGTTACTTCAGGAATGGCAGGCCAGACTGACAGCTGCACAGCAGGGTATTACCGAAGAAGATGCTAAAATCGTTGCTTTAAATGGGGAATTAGAGGGAGTACAAGCCCAAATTGATGGTGAATGGGATGCAATTTATGCTGCACTTGGGTCATCAAGAGCAGAAGATGAAGCCTATAAGAAAGAACTTGAGGCTCTACGCTCAGAAGTAAGTTCGCTGCTCAGTATGAGCCCGGATGAAATTTACAGACGGAAAGATGAGCTTCAAGGATATAGAGATCGCCTGGCAGAATTGAGAAAGAATAATCTGGCCCTTCTCTCTGATAATATGGCTATGCTTGATAATATCGAGAATATGATCAATCAGGCAGCAGAAAAAGGTAAACCGGCGCAACCTGATACCTACTCTGTAATTCGTGGTGATTACCTGTGGAAAATTGCGGGAAAATCTAATATCTATGGTGATCCATATGCCTGGAGCAGAATTTATACCAGCAACAGAGACATGATAAAAAATCCGGATCTTATTTTTCCTGCCCAGATATTTCAGATACCGAGAGATGTCGGTCCCAATGAACATCTTGTTGTAAAAGGTGAATTTCTATCAAAGATCGCAGGGTATTCAAATGTGTATGGTAGCCCCTATAAATGGCAGAAAATTTACGAAGCAAATAAAGAGGTCGTAACAGATCCGAATCTAATTTATCCGTATCAGGTCTTGTCGGTTCCGCGTAACTAATGCTTTGTATGTTTTAGTATTCAATACCATAAATCTATATATAAAAAAGCTCTTAATCGATTCGGTTAAGGGCTTTTTTTATTTTGAAAGTGGTCCGATATATTTTTCCATAGTGGTTTGAAGGAAAAGAGAAGGACATTAGGGAGCCCCTTCTCTTTTCAAGAGAAGTTCGAAGATGCCCGCCCGAGGCGGGCAGGTCCGGGGATGAGTTTTTTTATCTTTTATTAAATCAATTTTTTAAACCGGACACTAATGTTCTATAATATTTCAAATGATTAGACAAATTCATTGTAGGTAAGGAGTAAAATTGAGCGGGGAAGTAGAAAGAGATTTTATTTTAAAAGATACGGATGCTTTAATATTTTATGGTGTCAATGATCGTAATTTAAAAATTATTGAAAAAAATTTTTCTGTATATCTCCTTGGTCGGGGGGATAAAATTACCGTAACCGGACCGAAGGAAGAAGTAGATCAGGTTATTGAGTTACTCAGTGAATTAATATTTTTAATTAATAAAAATAAAACTTTAACCAGAACGGATCTCTTGACGGTAATCCAGATCATTAAAGGTGAATCATTTGATAAGTCCAAAAGCCTAGAAGCGAAAGAAGAGTTAAATTCAGTCATTCTATTTACTGATACCGGATACGTTAAACCGGGTACTGCGGGACAAGAAAAATATATTAAGGCGGCCGAGAATAATGATATCGTTTTTTGTATCGGTCCGGCCGGAACCGGAAAAACATATCTGGCTGTTGCCCTGGCTATTGCCTATCTAAATAAAAAGATTGTTCAAAAAATTATATTAGCCCGGCCTGCCGTAGAAGCCGGGGAGAGCCTGGGATATTTACCGGGCGATTATCGGGATAAAATTGACCCTTATCTTCACCCGCTCTATGATGCATTATCGGAAATGTTGCCGCGTGATCGTCTTCGGAAATTGGTAGAACAAGATGTGATTGAAGTAATCCCCATGGCATTTATGCGGGGCAGAACCTTAAATAATTCTTTTGTTCTTTTGGATGAAGCGCAAAATTGTACCTTTCTTCAAATGAAAATGTTCCTGACCCGATTGGGCTTTAATTCAAAATCGATCATTAATGGAGATATTACCCAGATTGATTTACCGGATGAGAAAAGTTCAGGTCTTGTGAGCATACAAGAAATTCTAAAGGGAATTGAGGGAATTAAATTTGTTCATTTGGGATCTGAAGATGTACTGCGGCACAATCTGGTAAAAAAAATTATTGATGCCTATGCACAACAACATAATGATAGTAACATGCTTTGATTTTTGACTTTTCCATCTGCTTGAATTAAAAAATTAAAATATTTACATTCATTTGTTATATAATCCAACAGGGATAAGGATATGAAATCAATAAGAGATGTTGTAATTGTAGGAGCTGTCAGAACACCCATTGGTTCTTTCCTCGGTAGTTTGCGTTCAATCCCGGCTACTAAGTTGGGAAGTATTGTGATTGAGGAAGCCTTAAAAAGAGCTGGTATCGAAAAATCTATTGTTGATGAAGTGATCATGGGAAATGTTTTGAGTGCCGGCGAGGGTCAGGCACCGGCACGGCAGGCGGCTCTGGGTGCTGGTCTGCCAGAGACTACCGAATGCATGACTATAAACAAAGTTTGTGGTTCCGGTCTGAAATCTGTAATGCTGGCAAGCCAGGCCATTATGCTGGGTGATGCAGATGTTATAGTTGCCGGGGGCATGGAAAGCATGAGTAATGTACCTTATTATCTTTTTAAAGCACGAGATGGTCTGAAAATGGGTCATCAGAAATTAATTGATGGGATGATATTCGATGGATTATGGGATGTCTATAATGATTTTCATATGGGCGAGGCCGCAGAATTATGCGCCCGTGAGTGCAATATCTCAAGAAAAGAACAGGATGAATTCAGCGTCTTGAGTTATCAGAGAGCCCTGGCTGCACAAAAAGAGGGAAAATTTAAAGATGAAATCATTGCCGTTCCTGTACCACAACGGAGAGGAGATCCTGTCGCAGTGGATACGGATGAGGAGCCAGCGAAGGTACGATTTGATAAAATACCTGTATTGAGTCCCGTATTCAATAAATCAGGTACAGTGACCGCGGCTAATGCATCTTCAATTAACGATGGTGCCGCTGCTGTGGTTGTCATCGCTGAAGAAAAATCAAAGGAACTGGGGTTGCAACCGATGGCAAAGATCAAAGCACAGGCCTCCGCAGCAAAAAAACCGGAATGGTTTACCACGGCTCCGGCTGATGCAATCAAAAAATGCCTACAAAAAGCTGCGTTAAACACCACTGATATTGATCTTTTTGAAATTAATGAAGCTTTTTCTGTTGTATCTCTGGCTCTCAATGATATTCTTGGACTTGATATAAATAGGGTAAATGTAAATGGAGGTGCGGTGGCACTCGGACACCCAATAGGTGCCAGTGGAACAAGGATATTAGTGACATTGTTGTATGAAATGATAAAGCGGTCAGCGCATCGGGGATTAGCCAGTCTCTGTATCGGGGGAGGAGAAGCCTCTGCGCTGGTTATTGAAATGTAGCATTGGGGAGTCATTATGAATGAAAAATTAGTCTCTGTGATCGGTAGTGGTACGATGGGAAATGGTATTGCGCATGTATTTGCCTTGGACGGATATGATGTGCATCTCGTGGATGTTAATCAAACGATTTTGGAAAAAGCACTCTCAACGATTAAAAAAAATCTGGAACGTCAGGTACGGAAAGAATTAATCACTCAAACGGACATGGAAAAAGCGTTATCAAATCTTAAAATATATCCTGACCTGATCCATGTGTCTGATAGTTTTTTGGTGATCGAAGCTGTAACCGAAGATGGAAGATTAAAAAAAGATGTCTTTAAGAAAATAGATGATTTATGTGCTGAAAAATGTATCCTCGCCAGTAATACTTCATCGATATCTATTACTGAAATTGCTGCTGTTACCAAGAGAGCAGACAAAGTGATTGGTATGCACTTTATGAATCCGGTTCCGGTGATGAAACTTGTGGAAATAATCAGAGGATTAGCCACATCAGACGAAACCTGTGAAAAGATAAAGTCCTTGGTTAAAAACCTGAAAAAGATTCCGGTTGAGGTCAATGATTATCCCGGATTTATATCGAACCGAATTCTAATGCCGATGATTAATGAGGCTGTGTATTGTCTGATGGAAGGGGTTGCCAGCAGAGATGCCATTGATACGGTCATGAAATTTGGGATGGCTCATCCCATGGGACCATTAACCCTGGCAGATTTTATTGGACTGGATGTTTGTTTATCGATCATGGAAATTCTACACAAGGGATTGGGTGATTCCAAATACAGGGCCTGCCCTCTGTTGAAGAAAATGGTTGATGCTGGTTATCTGGGAAAAAAATCAGGAAAAGGTTTTTACGACTATTGATATTATGAGTAAAACAACTATCAAAAGGACAGATGAACGAGAATTTGCATTTAAAATGCTATATGCCGGGGAGTTTAATAGTGATCCCTGGGTTTTGCAAATACAACGATTGGATGATAATTCTCAGCGTAAAGCGACAAAGTATGTTAAAATGTTAACATCAACCTGTCATAAGTATAAAAGCAATTTGGATACACTAATCACTGAAAAACTTGATAATTGGGATTTAACCAGAATTGCGGTTATTGATAAGGTAATCTTACGATTGGCACTTGCGGAAATACTTTATTTTGAGGAAATTCCACCGCAGGTATCAATCAACGAAGCTATTGAACTAGCAAAAAAATATAGTACCGACAGAAGTGGAAAATTTATTAATGGCATTTTAGATGCTATTTACAGAGAACATAAAGAAAAAAAAACGGCCACAAAAAAAAAGAGGGAATAACTACAGATTAAAAGAAGTAAATTATATAAAAAGTACAGCGATCTGTAGCTGGAAAGAAAATTTATGGCTATCGCAATTATTTCAGATGTTCACGGTAATCTTGAAGCGCTAAAAGAAACGCTTAATTATATTAAAGAGAACGATATAGAAAAGATATATTGCCTCGGTGATATTGTAGGCTATGGTCCGAATCCCAATGAGTGTGTCGAACTGATCGCAGAGAAGTGTGAAAGGGTGGTTATTGGTAATCATGATCATGCTGCTCTCGGATTAACCAGTACAGAATATTTTAATGATTTTGCAAAAATATCTACACATTGGACCACTAATAATTTAACCGAAGAAAATAAAAATTATCTTCATACGCTTGCTTTTACTTTCAGTGAAGGTAAATCTTTCGCTGTACACGCCACGCCCTCTGCACCAACAATGTGGCACTATATCCTTTCAGAAGTTGATGCCCAGCATGAATTTAAATATTTTGATGAACAGAATTGCTTTATCGGACATTCTCATTTTCCAATTATTTTTAATAATCAGGGAGGATTTACACGGGCACCAAAGGTAAGACTTGAATCCGATAATAAATTTATTATCAATGTTGGTAGTGTCGGACAACCACGTGATGGAAACCCAAAGACCTGTTTTTGCGTTTATGATCAGGAAGAGGATAGTATTGAGTTTATCCGCTTGATCTATGAAATCGACAAGACGAGGGAAAAAATAATTAAAGCGGGTTTACCCGTTTTTCTCGCCGATCGTTTGACAAAGGGATATTAACCGAGGTTTAATTAAATGGCAACATCGATATTAACAAAAGTTTTTGGCAGTAAACACGACAGGGATATCAAAAAGATCGAACCCCTAGTGGCAGCTATAAATGAATACACGGAAGAATATAAATCACTGACTGAAAATGAGTTAGTGGCCAAAACCAATGAGTTTAGAGAGCGGCTTGGAAACGGTGAGACTACCGATGACATATTACCGGAGGCATTCGCAGTCGCGAAAGAGGCCTGTCGCCGGCATGTTGGAAAAAGCTGGAATGTCGTTGGCCATGATCTGGCCTGGGAAATGGTGCCTTATGATGTGCAGTTAATTGGTGGAATTGTTCTGCACCAGAGTAAAATTGCAGAGATGGCTACGGGTGAAGGAAAAACACTGGCGGCTGTACTTCCCGTATATTTGAATGCCCTGGAAGGAAAAGGTGTTCACTTGGTAACCGTCAATGATTATCTTGCCCAACGTGATGCTGAATGGATGGGGCAAATCTACAAATATCTTGGGCTCACGATCGGTGTAATATTAAATGAGATGACCCCAGAGCAAAGACGAGAAGCGTACAATTGCGATATTACATATGGCACAAATAATGAGTTTGGTTTTGATTACCTGCGCGATAATATGGCAGGATCTGTGGAAGACATTGTTCAAATTAAAGGGCATCATTATGCCATCATCGATGAGGTGGATAATATCCTGGTTGACGAAGCAAGGACACCGCTTATCATTTCGGGCCCGGTCAGTGTTTCCACCCATAAATATGGCGAAATGAAACCTCTTGTTGAGAAATTGGTTGCCAGGCAGAACCAGCTGGTAACAAAGATCATTGCCGAAGGGGAGAGGCTTCTAGCGGATGGTAAGGAAATGGAAGCCGGAGAGAAATTTCTTCTTGCAGAAAAGGGTGCACCCAAGCACCGGCGTCTGCAAAAGATTTATCAGGAGCCGAGTAATAAAAAATTAGTAAGAGAAGTTGAAAATGCCTATCTCCGTGATAAGGGTCAGAACAAAGCTTCCGAAGAACAGTATTTTGGAGAACTCTATTTTACCATCGATGAAAAAAATCATATTATTGACCTGACTGAAAAAGGAAGAATTGAATTAGCACCCAATGAACCAGAGTTATTCTTGATTCCCGATATGGGCGACGGCATTGCTAAGATTGAGATTGATACGGCATTATCAGCAGATGAAAAAATAGAAAAGAAAGCAGACCTACACCAGGTATTTTCAGAAAGAAGTGAACGGCTGCAAAACATATCCCAGCTTTTAAGAGCGTATGCGCTATACGAGAAAGATGTGGAATATGTGGTTACAGATGGCAAAGTACTTATTGTAGATGAATTCACTGGTCGTATCATGCACGGCAGAAGATATAGTGATGGATTGCACCAGGCGATTGAAGCAAAAGAAAATGTAAAAATAGAACGGGAATCACAAACATTAGCAACTATTACGCTTCAGAATTATTTCCGGATGTATGACAAACTGGCTGGGATGACAGGCACGGCAGAAACAGAGGCGGGTGAATTTTGGGAAATATATAAGTTGGATGTCGTGGTGATTCCCACCAATGAAGCAATCCGGCGCATTGATTACAATGACCTCATCTACCGGACCAAGCGTGAAAAGTATAATGCGGTTATTGATGAAATTGAACGGAATCACCATAAAGGACGGCCTGTATTGGTTGGTACGATTACCGTTGAGGTTTCCGAAACCTTAAGCAGGATGCTGAAAAGACGAGGGATTAAGCATAATGTATTGAATGCAAAATATCATCAGCAGGAAGCTGAAATTGTTAAAAATGCCGGTCAGCCGGGAGCGGTAACCATAGCGACAAATATGGCTGGTCGGGGGACCGATATAAAACTTGCCAAACATATCGTAAAGTGTCAGGAGGGATGCTATTTACAACGTCCGGGGGCAACACCACCGGCTGATCTTGATGTTAAACAGTGTGAAGCGAGTGTCCCTTGTGGTTTGCATATCATTGGAACAGAGCGGCATGAAGCACGAAGGATTGACCGGCAGCTGAGAGGCCGTTCAGGTCGTCAGGGTGACCCCGGGTCGTCTCGATTTTTTCTATGTCTCGAAGATGATCTCATGCGTCTTTTTGGTTCAGAACGAATCGCGAATGTAATGAATCGATTGGGCGCGGAGGAAGGCGAAGTAATCGTTCATCCGCTGATTACAAAATCAATTGAGAAAGCACAAAAACGTGTCGAAACGCAAAATTTTGCCATTCGTAAGCGTCTTCTAGAATATGATAATGTTATGAATCAACAACGTGAAGTCATTTATCATCGGCGATCAATTGCTCTAAAAGGTGAAGAACCAAAAAAGGAAGTTATTGAAATACTGGATGATTTTATACAAACACGCGTCGATGAGTTCATCCAACCCAAATCTCATCCTGAGGATTGGGAAATCGACGCCTTGCTTGATTCCATTGTAGCGGCCATTCCGCTGGATGTAGCCAGAGTCAAAGAAAAATTATATTCACTTACCAGGGATGATCTTGTCGATCTGCTCAAAACAATGGCCCTGGAGATATATGATTTGAAAGAAAGCCGTATTGGTTCTGAGAGGATGCGTATATTTGAACGATTTTTAATCCTGAGAATTATCGATGATGAGTGGAAGGATCATCTCTACGAGATGGATATGATGAAAGAGGGTATTCATTTGCGGGCTTATGGTCAGAAAGATCCGCTTATGGAATACAAACGAGAAGCCTATATAATGTTTGAAGGTTTGATAGATAGAATTAGCGAAAAAACAATTAATATTTTATGGAAGTTCCAGGTTCAGGAAGAGCCGGAAACTCCTCGCAGACGTATGCCCACCCAGCGATTGAAAACCGTCCATGAAAATGCCGTTAATCTGGGATTTGCATCTGCTGAAGAATCTGATATTCAGAGGGCATCACGTGAAAGGTCTCAGAAACAACAACCATTGCGGGTTGAACAGAAGGTGGGTAGAAATGATCCCTGCCCCTGTGGCAGCGGTAGGAAGTATAAAAAGTGTTGTGGTGCTGTTTAAGTATGTCTAATATTTTTCCAACTCGTTGTTTACCAGATTCAGCATAATCGCTCTTTCCCTCATCGGCAAAAAAGCACTTTTAAATCCAGCGATGATGATCGTTTTAAGGTCGTTGATGTTTAAATTTGCATACTTTGTTGCCAATCCTAACTCTTTTGTAACAGTGGTATTCGATATTAAACGATTATCCGTATTGATTGTTGTTCTTAACCCAAAATCATAATAAAATTTTAAGGGGTGTTTTTCGAAGGAAGGCGTGGCTTTGGTCTGTACATTACTGGTAAGGCATATCTCTAAGGGTATCCGGTGATCATTGACATAATTCAGCAGATCGCCATCTTCAATTAATCTTGTACCATGTCCAATTCTGTGAGCACCGCAATAATGAATGGCTTGATGGATACTTTCTGGACCATAGGCTTCCCCTGCATGGGCGGTGGTATTAATATTATTATTTAATATTCTATAAAAAGCTTCACGATGGTGTTTTGCCGGATGACTTTCCTCCAAACCGGCAAGGTCGAATCCTACCACTCCCCGATGTTTATAAGCAACTGCCAGATCGGCAAGCATGATAGATGATTCCGGGGATATATTTCTCATTCCACAAACAATGACCCCCGTTTTGATCTCATATTTTTTTTCCGCTTCCCGCAGTCCGGCTAATACAGCATCAATAATGGTCGTTAATTTCAGGCCTGCTTTTGTATGTAATATAGGAGAATATCGAATTTCCATATACCAGACATTTTCCTCAGCGGCATCTTCAGCCAACTCATAGGCGACACGGTAAAGGGCTTCCTCCTGCTGTAATACAGATAGCACAATATCAAAGGGGCGTAAATAATCCTCAAGATTTTTACATTTTATACCCGGTACTAATAATTTTTCTAGGTCGTTGGGATTGCTTGCCGGTAAATCAACATTTTGTTTTTTTGCTAATTCAATCAGTGTCGGGATACGCGCAGATCCATCGAGGTGTACGTGAAGATCTGTTTTTGGCATCGCCTTTATTATCTTTTTATCAATTTCCATATCTTATTCTGTAGAATCCTCATCAATTGTCTGAAGAGAATCCAGTATGGATGGTTCTTCTTCATCTCCTACCGGTAACTCCAAGGGTGCTCCTTCTTCGGTGTCAGGTACCGGTTGCTCTTTCAGTGTATCGACAGGTTTTTCTATTGCTTTCTCGGTCGGTTTTGGTCCTGCAAGTTCAGATTCAACCATTGTCGGTAAAGGTAATTCTTCGGTGTTTGATGGATCGGATAGTTTTGTTCTGGCCAGTGTGGTATATGGGGATTCCGGATAGGTTAGAATTAATTCCTGGTAGGCTTTACTGGCTGTTTCTATATTATTCAATTTGGCCTGCATTAATGCCATCCTGTAAAGCGCATAGGCTTTTGTACTATTATCTTTGCTATTGGGATAGAAGACGGCTTTTTTATAGAATTCGGATGCTCTGCCGAAATCTAAAGAATCGGTGGTAATGGTCCCGGGATTCCACTTTGCTGAATTTTCATAAAATTCCGCTATTTGTGAGTAAATCAGAGGTACGCGCTCAGGAATAATATTTTCTTTAAGGATGCGCAGTAAGAGGTCAAATTGCTTTTCGTACTCTTCTTTAGCACCAAGTATGTTTGCCATTTGTAATTGCGCATCGATATGGAGATCTGATGTAGGAAAATTATCCAGCATTAGTTGCGCATACTGAAAAGATTTATCATAATCTCCGTTCTGGAATGCCACCGCACTTTTTTGCATCAATGATTCCGGTGTTTCTCCGTCTATGGTCATTCCATCTTTACTACCACCACAACCTAAAAAAGCCACCGTAAGCAACATATACAGAAAAAATTCAAATTTTTTAATCATCACTTGCTCCTCCTGGAGGGATTTAATATTTAAAGCGGTTGATTGCTTCATTGGCATTGTGAATAATCTTATTAATATCATCGTTCATTAATGTTCTGCTTTGAACAACCCAATGGCCATCAATCATCACATGTTCAATGTCTGTTGATTTTGAGGAATATACGACTTTTGAGTATATATTTTCAAAGGGAATTGAATGTATTTGATTTAATTTACAAAAAAGCAGATCTGCTTTTTTACCGATATCAATACTCCCTATCCGGTCCTGCATTCCCAGGGCTTTTGCTCCTTCAATCGTTGCCATTCTAAATATGGTTTCTGAATCCATGACTGTCGGGCCATTAATCGGTTTTTGAATAAGAGCAGCCAGCCTCATCTCATTAAAAATATCCATATTGTTATTACAAGGTGCGCCATCGGCGCCCAATGAAACAGAAATACCACGCTTCAGGTATTCAGGGATCGGAGCAATTCCTGAACCCAATTTTAAATTAGCGCTAGGGCAGTGGAGAACCTTTATGTTGTGTTCTTCCAAAATATCTTTTTCCCTTTCATCCGTCCAAATACAGTGCGCCAGACAAACCTCCGGTCCGGCAATCCCGAATTTTTTAAAAAGAGAGATATTTCTTTCACCGTACATCTGTTGTACAAGGTTGATTTCCTCTTTATTCTCTGAAGCATGGGAGTGAAAGAGGGTCCCATATTCTTTGCACAAATCATAAGTTTTATGTAAAAGATCCGGGGTACAGGCTAAAACGAATCGGGGTGCAAATGCATATTTAATCCGCTCCTCCGCTTTATTGTGCCAGGCCTTTAACAGTTCAAGACTTTTTTCTATTGCTTCCGAGGTGGACTCTCTAAGGCTTACGGGGATATTTCCCGTATCCATCATTGTTTTTCCACAAAAGGCCCGTATTCCGCTCTGCTCGATCTCTTCAAAGACAACATGCATGTGACTAATGGTCCCCATATCCATGATCGTCGTTGTTCCACTAAGCATTAATTCAGCGATACCTAATTTTGCACTTATTCGTAATGAATCATCTGAATGTCCGCCTTCAAGAGGCCATATTTTTTTCCTGAGCCAATCCAGAAGATTCAGATCATCCGCCAGGTTACGAAAAAGTGCCTGGCACAAGTGTACATGGGTCTGAATGAAACCGGGCATGACCATAAACTCGCTTGCATCAAAAACAGAAGCTGCCGGAATGGCGAGATCTTTCTCAATTTTAGTAATTTGTGAATTTTCCACAAGAATATCACCGCGGAAGACATCAGAATTGCTGTTGACTGTGATGATCAATCCATTTTTAATCAGAACAGGAGGGGATGACATTTTAGCCCTAACCGCTTAATAATCTGATGTAAGTTAATAAAAAGCATTCGTTAACTCAAGTAATATTAAATATATAAGTCGGATTAAACCTTATACATAAATACATTTTTTGTCAAAAGGATAATTTTTATGTTAACAGTGTATCATTTATCACATCCCTGTGATATCTTAATATTTATATTACAACTATAATTGATTTGATCTTTTCATAGCGCAGCACAAGGCTGCAATCAAATCAAAGACAAAAGAAAAAAGAAAAAAGAAAAAATAATTTATTAACCACGGATTATCACGCCGAAAGGCGGATCCCGTCATAGCCACGTCTGCGCCGGGCAGGCCGGGCAAGCAGGCGTCCGTCTAAGACCGGATCAAGTGATTGGCTGGCACGGATTCACACTCTGCCTTATTATTTTTTGACCATTAATAAGATTCCTGAATAATTTGTAGCCTCTAAAACTCCACGCCTTCGGCGGGCAGGCAAAGACACAAAGTTTTGAAAAAATATATTTAAAATATTCTGTGGGAAAACCAAAACATAATTAAGTAATTATTTCTTTGAGACTTAGAGTCTTGGTGGCCTAAATTAATGAATTAACCAGAGAGTTTATTTTAGAACTTATTTAAAATCATTGATAGGAGTGTGTAAAATGAAAAAGATTTGCATTTCTTTTATTTTACTAGGCAGTTTATACCAATGGGGAATATCCCAGCCTTACACCCATCAATCAACGGTCTTAGACAGTCTGGTCGCTTATTATACCTTTAATGGCAATGCGGATGATATGAGTGGCAATGGTAATCATGGAATTGTTAACGGGGCAGTACTAACGGAGGATCGGTATTGAAATGCTGAGAGCGCTTACAATTTCGATGGGGTGGATGATTATATCGTGGTTGCGGATCATGATATTTTAACCCCGGAAGATCAACAATTGACTGTTTGTCTATGGGGAAAAGTTCATTTGCTACGTGACAGATTCTTTTTATACAAAGGGAGCAGTACAGTAAATCGAGAATATGCGATAGGGGTAAACGCCAGTTCATTGGCCTCCTTCGGTATTTATAATCAGGGTGGCTACAAAGAAGATCAATATGGCAATCCCAGTGAAACTGTCATCGAAGATAGCGTTTGGTATTTTATTGCCGGTACCTGGGACGGAACAACCTCAAAAATATATATTAACGGGGTATTGGAACATGAAATTTATCCGCCGGCAATCATAGGTAATTATAATTCTGATTTATATATTGGTACTTATGGTAGTAAAATATCTCAATATTCAATCAATGGGGTCATCGATGATGTAAGAATTTATAACCGGGCATTGAGTTCCGAGGAAATTGAAACACTTTATGGTGAAGGGATCTCAGCAGATTTCGTGGCACAACCGACATTAGGAGTAGCTCCCTTAAGTGTGATTTTTACAGATTTATCATCATCCGCTGACACCCTGAATCCGATCAACTCATGGCAATGGGATTTTGAGGATGACGGTATCATTGATCTGGAAGGGCAAAATCCTGAGTGGATCTATACGGATCCCGGTGTATATACAGTGAAATTAATAGTCGCAGATAGTGTTTTCAGTAGTACTCGAATAAAGAAGGATTATATTAAGGTATTGTCCGAAAAGCCAATTATTATAAGTATTGAGGATGTACCTGATGATCAGGGCGGGTGGGTGAAGTTAAATTTCCTGAGGAGTATTTATGATACGGATACGCTGAATCTGACAAAATCATTAACCGCTGAATTATATACCATAGAAATAAACGATGGATCGGGGTGGGTAGCTGCCAACAGTACTGTTGCCTATGCCGCTACCCAATATTCGGTTCTGGTGCATACCACAAAAGATTACCTGTCAGGATCAGACGGTCCGATAGATTTCCGGGTGATTGCCGCCATGGATGAGGGTAATTATGTAAGTGACATCAAATCCGGGTATTCTGTCGATAATTTAGCACCTGCTGTACCGGAAGGACTGGCGGCACAACATGGTGAGGGTAGTCAAATCGCTTTATCCTGGAACCCATCCATTGATGAGGATTTAAAAGGATTTAATATTTACAGAAATCTGACCGGTACTTTCGATTCTGCAGATCAGCCTTATGCGCAGTCAATAGAAAATGAATTCAGGGATGATCAGGTTGAGCTGGCCATCCGGTATTACTATGCTGTGTCGGCGTTTGATATTTCTGGAAATGAGAGTCATTTATCGGATCCTGTTTCGGCTTCAATCACGGCCATTGACAAATCCGATCATCAATTACCGATCACTTATTTTTTAGAACAAAATTTTCCAAATCCCTTTAATCCACGGACAGTAATCAGATGGCAGTTGGCAGGTAGCAGTGATGTCGAATTGAGTGTTTATAACCTTCTCGGGAGAAAAATAGCAACACTGGTTTCAGAAAGACAGGAGGCCGGGTATTATCAGATAACGTGGGATGCCAGTAGGTTTGCGTGTGGGATCTACTTCTACAGAATTGAAGCGGGTGAATTTCAGGATGTGAAGAAAATGATCTTTTTGAAGTAATATGTCATGGTAGAGACATACCATGCAAAGTCTCTACCGTTTTTCATCATATCAAAAAATATTCTTACTTTCTGCCTTAAACATTTCGTTCCTACGGGGCTTTGCCCATCTTGATACTCTTTGACCCGGTGTTTCGCAACGGGCTACAATCATTCCGCCCACCTGGGGCTTTAATTCTAACTATTCGTTTTTGTCCGCCCGCTCTCTACTTGGCACTTTATGCCGTTGTCGGGGGCATGCACTTACAGCACAGTGCGGATGAAAAAATAAATAAAATAATGGAAAACATGATTACCCTGAATCCCGAGTACCTGGTGCCCTTGCATTGCACAGGTCTGGCTACTATTAACAAGATGCTGAACGCTTTCAAAGATCGGGTGAAACTTCTGAATGTTGGAGATACATTTGAGTTGGATGAATAAAATACACTAACTTTATCGCAACTTCTGGTTTGTGATCATGGTTTCAACAGATCCAAGGCTTTCGGCCGGGATTTAGAAACTCGCATTTTCCCCAGAGATAACAGGATAAACCTCCTTCTGCCTTGGGAAGTTTTACTACCGGTATATTTCTTACCACGTCTAAAATTGAATTGTATTTGGCCATAAATTTATCCAGGTATGATGATACCTTCAGATAAGTATTCTTACAACGAAAAATGGTAACCGATTCATTCATAAATTTTACTTCTACAATTTCAGCATACAGATCATAGAAGCCAGCAAAATAAGTATGTCTAAGAGCAAAAGATATTACCTTGACAGAAATTTCACAATTGGTTAAATTAAAAGTTTATAGATAATATGATATAAATGACATTTATATGAAAAGGAGAGAGTAATGAGTATTCGAGTGGGAATAAATGGTTTTGGAAGGATTGGACGGCTGGTGTTCAAGGCCGGGCAGTATGATAAGGAAATTGAATTTGTTGCGATCAATGATCTCACGGACGCGCATACATTGGCTCATTTGTTAAAGTATGATTCCGTGCATGGAAGATATCCTGAAAAAGTTGTTGTACAGGATGATTATCTTGTAGCCGGCGAGCGTAAGGTTAAAGTTATTGCCGAAAGAGATCCGGCAAAATTACCCTGGAGTAATTTCGACGTAGATATTGTCGTTGAGTCAACGGGTGTTTTTAGAAAACGGGAACAATTACAAAATCATTTGAACCAGGGGGCCAAAAAAGTTGTTCTTACCGTTCCTGCCAAAGATGAAATAGACAATACTATCGTTTTTGGTGTGAATTTGGATAAGTTGAAAGCCTCTGATAAAATTGTATCCAATGCCTCCTGTACGACTAATTGTCTGGCTCCTGTAGTCAAGGTTCTGAATGATAATTTTGGTCTGGTTCGAGGTTTTATGACCACCATTCATAGTTATACCAATGATCAGCAGCTGCTTGATTTACCTCATAGTGATTTGCGCAGGGCCAGAGCGGCTGCGGTTAGTATGATTCCGACAACTACGGGTGCAGCCCGGGCTGTTGGTAAAGTTATTCCTCAACTCAATGGGAAATTGGATGGTATAGCCATCCGTGTACCGGTGAGTGATGGTTCACTGGTTGATCTGGTGGCGGAATTAGAAAAAAATACCACTGCCGATGAAGTTAATGCAGCGATGAAAAAAGCAGCAAACGGCCCGATGAAAGGTGTCCTTGAATATTGTGAAGATCCTATTGTATCGGTCGATATCGTTGGTAATCCTCATTCAAGTGTTTTTGATAGCCTCTCTACCAGTGTAATGGACGGAAATTTTGTAAAGGTATTATCATGGTATGATAATGAATGGGGTTATTCATGTCGTACATTGGACCTTTTGAAGTTGATGGCGAAAATGTAGTTTTAAAATGAATATAATTGTTCCGGGGACTGCCCAAAGGCAGTCCTCTGTTTTAAGGGAGGATCAAATGGCCAAAAAAACGATTGAAGATATCGATTTGAGTAATAAGAAAGTTCTGATGCGATGTGATTTTAATGTGCCGCTTGATGCAAATCTTTCTATTACGGATGACAGGAGAATTACTGCCTCTCTGCCTTCAATCAAAAAAGTTCTTACTGATGGTGGGGCCTTGGTATTGTGCTCTCATTTGGGACGACCAAAGGGTCAAAGGAATCCGGAAATGAGCTTGACGCCGGTCGCCCGCAGGCTTTCAGAGTTATTGGGTATTGAGGTCACACTGACGCATGATGCCATAGGCGACGAAACGTTGCAATCAAAAAAGAAATTACAGCCGGGACAGATTCTTCTTCTTGAGAATTTGCGTTTTCATGAAGGGGAAACAAAAAATGATCCGGATTTTGCCCGGGCATTGGCCGAAGGATGTGAAATATATGTAAACGATGCTTTTGGAACAGCTCATCGTGCCCATGCCTCAACAGAAGGTGTAACCCATTATATGGAACAGTGTGTGGCGGGTTATCTCATCCAAAAGGAAATAGATTATCTTGATGGCGCGATCAATAATCCGAGGCGTCCCTTGATTGCGATTTTGGGTGGAGCCAAAATCTCAGGAAAAATTGATGTCATTAAAAATCTGTTCAATAAAGTGGATACATTGATCATTGGTGGGGGGATGGCTTTTACTTTCTTAAAGGCGAAAGGGCTGGAGATTGGGAAATCTTTATTAGAAGAAGATCGGATTGGTATGGCAGGAGAGTTGCTGGAGGAAGCGCAAAGAAGAAATATTCCCATGCTTCTTCCATCCGATGTGGTTGTCGCGGATGCTTTTGATAATGATGCTGCCAAACGGATTGTTCCTGTCGAAGAAATCCCCCGGGACTGGATGGGACTTGATATCGGTCCCAATACCATTAAAACCTTTTGTGTGGAAATAAAAAAAGCCAAGACTATCGTCTGGAATGGTCCTATGGGTACTTTTGAAATGGAAAATTTTGCGATGGGTACCCGGGAAATAGCGAAATCCCTTGCCCTTGCCACAGATGCCGGATCAACATCAATCGTAGGCGGTGGAGATTCTGCCGCCGCCATTACAAAATTTGGGTTGGAAAGCAGAATATCTCATATATCAACCGGTGGTGGCGCCTCGCTCGAATTTCTGGAAGGTAAAAAATTACCGGGTATTGAAGCTTTAACCGATAAATAATGTCATAGATTAGGATCTTGTAATACAAGTTAATTGATCAGGGTTGTGACTCCGCTGATTGCTTCGTCCCGCCGGTCGACGGGCAGGCTATTCATCCTTCACTCCTCGCAATGGCGACAGTAGAAGCGTCATTGCGAGCGTTAGCGAAGCAATCTTAAAACATATTGCAGAGTATAAAATTATATCAATAATCAAATACTAAAGAAGGAGTAATCATAGTAATGCGAAAATTTGTTATAGCAGGCAATTGGAAAATGTATAAAACAAATGCAGAAGCTAAACAGCTGGCAG
>CAZBBC010000010.1:0-76271 GCA_964489835.1 uncultured Calditrichota bacterium | reverse complement strand
AAGCTGGTTCTAAAGGAATCGATATTGGTTGCGGGATTGGGCGTATTACAAAAATGCTTGGGAATAAAACCGGAGCTAACGGTAAGATCATTGGATTGGATTTCTCTAAAGATTTGATAAATTACGCGAAACATAGAACAGAGCAAAAAAATATTGAATATCTTCAGGGAGATGTCAATCATCTAAATTTTGATCAAAACTCATTTGATTGGATTTGGAGTATGGACACGATCTGGGCTGGGCCTGAAGAGTTTGGATGTCCAGCAAAGAGGCCGGATCAAATCCTTAAAAAGCTACACCACATATTGAAACCGGGGGGAATGATCTATTTGGTATTCTGGTCTTCTCAAAAACTTCTTGCGGGTTACCCTCTGCTTGAAGCTCGATTAAACGCATCAACTTCTGCAAACGCACCATATCTTAACGACATGAATCCCCGAACTCATATTTTGTGCGGTAAAAGGTGGCTTTCCAACGCCAATTTTAACAACATCGTAGCAAAATCGTTCATAGGTGATATTGAAGCACCGTTAAATGAAAATGATAAGAAAGTATTAACCACATTCTTTCAGATGTTTTGGGGAAATTCAGAAAAGGACGTTTCAATGGCAGATTGGGAAAAATTCAATACGATTTGTTCTCCTAATTCAAATGAATTCATTTTGAATTCCCCTGACTATTATGGATTTTATACATACTCATTATTCCAAGGGGAAAAGTAAAAAAAGAATGTTTGAATGAGAACGTAGAAAATACAGAACAAATCGCTTTACTCTGCTCTGCTCCTTAAAAACGAGTGAGTTCAAACGTTAGATATACCTTTTAGTCTTTAAAAGGAGAACTTCTTGTTGCGGTAATCGTTATTAAATTATATCTTAATGGAAAAAAGGAGCCAATCTGATTATTACCCATGAGCCTACTTATTTTACAGGTCTGGATAAATCGGGTTGGTTAGATGGCGACGAAGTTTACATGCTCAAGCAAAAGCTGATTTATGAGAATAAAATCAATATCTGGCGAACCATTTTTATATCTTTAAAGAGCGGTCACACTGATATATTTTTAAACTTAAATGAGAGGATGTATCATGAAAGTAAAATTACCAGATTTATTTTATCCACAAAATTCTTTGGAACCGTATATTAGTGAAAAGACAATTCAATTTCACTATGGAAAACATCATAACGCCTATGTTGAAAATACGATTAAACTCATTTCAGGCACTGAATTGGAAGACAAATCACTTGAGGATATAATACATATATCTTTCGGTAACGAAAAAAAGTTATCATTATTCAATAATGCGGCACAAGTTTGGAATCACTCTTTTTACTGGAATTGTATGAAGCCCGGTGGTGGAGGAAATCCAATTGGTGCAATTAAAGACAAAATAGTTAGTAGTTTTGAAAGTTATGAAAAGTTCACGAGCCAATTTAAAAATATAGCAATGACACAATTCGGAAGTGGCTGGGCGTGGTTAGTATTAAATAATGAAGGTTCGTTAGAAATAGTAAAAACTTCAAACGCCGATTCTCCTATTATACATAATTTAAAACCATTATTAACGGTTGATGTCTGGGAACATGCTTACTATCTTGATTATCAAAACAAACGAGCTGATTATCTTAATTCCTTTTTTGAAAATTTGATCAATTGGGAATTTGTTAATACTCAAATTTAATTTTTTAGAGAAGATATGCCTGGGGATTGTGTGGTTTATAATGAGTAAAACAGAATTACGCGCCATTTAAATAATCAGACTTTGGATTTGATCAAGAGATAAGTTCAACGAAGTATATATAACAATTATTTGATTGGAGGTTTAATATGGCAAAAGGTAAAGACAAAGCAAAATCACAAGAAAAGAAAAAACCAAAAAACAGCCTTAAAGAAAAAAGAAAATTAAAAAAGGAAAAAGGTTCAAAGACTTCTTAATCTCGATTGAATTCAATCTATAATAGCCAAATTTACGACAGTAGTTTTAATAAGGGCATACTTGTGACTAATAATGATATCCTGCGTCGTCTCCGTTATATTTTCGACTTCAATGATTCTAAAATGATTTTGCTGTTTGGCTTAGCAGATTTTGAGGTAACCCGCGGGCAGGTTAGTGATTGGTTAAAAAGAGAGGATGATCCTGCCTATAAGAATTGTACTGACACTCAACTGGCGATTTTCCTGAATGGATTGATAAACTATAAACGAGGGAAAAAAGAAGGGCCGCAACCCAGGCCAGAGAAGCGTTTAACGAACAATATCATTTTCAGAAAATTGAAAATTGCATTAGACCTGAAAGCCGACGATGTATTGGAGATTATGGAGCTATCAAATTTGCGCATCAGTAAACACGAGTTAAGTGCGTTTTTCCGCAAGCCGGATCATAAACACTATCGTGACTGTAAAGATCAGATATTGCGTAATTTTTTAAAAGGTGTCCAACTTAAATATCGCGATAACATTTAATTAAAAGCAAGGTTCCGGTAGACGGGTTAACGCGTGGCACGCGCAAAAAATTTGCCTCATAAAATATTTACAACATAGCGGTATGTTGATTTATTGCGCATTTATCGTATGGGAGTTGGACATTCCATCAAACCAGCGGTCGCCTGTTGCCAGTAGCCGCTACAAGATTATGCTTAAATGGAAGAAAGATATCATTCAATGCCCACACTACTAACTGGATATTTAAAAAGTGGTTATTCTATTCTAACATTTTAAAATGTTTGATATTAGCATTTTGTATATTTTCCCTCATCTTATTTACCCATGCCTCCTTTGCTCAAAAAATTAATAATTTCCAAGAAAAGCAGATCCGCTTGAGTAAAGGAATTGTTGGTTATGAGAACATTATGGTTGAGTTGATCCGGGTGGGAAAAAAGGAGGTTTATAGAATGAAAGCAATACTAATTATTTTTTATGTTTGTGTGACTATTACCATCGCAAGTGAACCGGTAAAAATCCAGCCTGAGCCGCCCGAAGGCATGGTATTTGTACCGGCGGGTAATTTTATTATGGGCAGCAAATATGGCGATCCTGACGAAAGACCTCAGCATATTGCCTTTACTAAAGCATTTTTTATTAATAAATATGAAGTGAGTAATTCTGAATACACTCAGTTCGATCCTGATTTTAAATTCCCCAAAGGGAAAGAAAATCATGCGGTTATTGTGACATGGGAACAGGCGAACGCGTATGCTACTTGGGCCGGTTTGCGATTACCAACAGAAGAAGAATGGGAAAAAGCTGCACGTGGGACAGATGGTCGTATTTTCCCATGGGGTAATACTTATGACAATACGTTTGTCGTTTGGGACCTGCGTTATCCACGAGGAAGTGCCATTGCAAGGCCTGAAAGCCCTTATGGATGTTTTGACATGGCCGGCAGTGTATGGGAGTGGACTGCCGATTGGTATAAACCTTATCCCGGCAATGACGTTCCTATGGAACAATATGGTGAACAATACAAAGTAATGCGTGGCGGCTCCAATTTTAATAACCACTCATTTGTTCGAACAACACAGCGTTATTATGTTCCGCCCAATACAACCGGTCATTATCCGGTAGGTTTTCGATGTGTTAAAGACCTTGAGTAAAATACGTAACTTAATATTCGATTTCATGTCATGGAGGAAACTTGCATAAACGAATTATTACATTATTATATGTTATCATACCCTTTTTTACTGGCCATCTTGTTTTTGCTCAGAACGTTAATGATTTTCCCCAAAAAACAGACGCGCTGCATATAAAAGTGGAAATGTTTGATAAGTTAATGCGCGGTAATCATTGGAACGAAGGTACTATCATGCAGCATGTTATCTTTCCACCAGCAGGATTGGAAAGGCCCATCATAGGATCTCAGGCTGATTGTTTAGATCATACAGCGGAAATGCTCGCTGGATACTCTCATAAATATTTCATGACAAAAGATCCAAATGACCGGGATATTGCCAACCAGCTTTTTGAGGGACTATTAAAACTTGAAAAAGTAACCGGTGTTCCCGGATTGGTGGCACGCAGCTTTAATAAGACCGACAAACCACTCTGGCATGAAAAGGTTTTATGGTATCCGATGGAGTGGCACTGGTCAATCTCTATGCCTGGCTACCGTTGGTTGGGTGATTTAAGTGCCGACAAATTCACCTCCATGTTTTATGCGATCGGCACCTACTGGGAATTTTGTGCCGATGCAGAATATAAACAAAAGGCAGCTGGTCTATTGGACCGTTTTTTAGGAAGATGTATTGACAATAATTTCAAGCTGGTCGATCTGGATGGAAAAATGACTTTGTGGGGAAATTTTTGTCCGAATTTGCCGCATCAACCGCTTAATTCTTTAGAGATGTTGATGGCACTTAAAGTTACTCATCGGATCACAGGAAAAGAACGATATAATGCCGCCTATTACATGCTCATTGATCGCTATTTTTATGATGATCGTCAACTACATGCAAAAATTCTATGGCCGGAAGAATGGAGAAATCCGGGGGACGACTACCACGCAGCAAAGTCTTTTTATATGCTGATGCGCTACGAAGATGATCGTTCCTTAATGATAAAGTATAGAATGAGTTTAAACCGTCACTGGTATGATTGGCAAAACCATGATTTCAGTTTCATAGGCGATGCCTGGTTTATAATGGTTTACCAGATTCTTACCGGGGAAAATGTATTGACTGAAGAACGAGTTCAGGCCATAAAGGATATGTGGGGTTTTGATCGCCGCAAAAAAGAATTCAAAATTCCCACTGAGGATGGATTTAAAATTGTGGGGTCCGAAGAAGAAGGCAGCGCCTCTGCGCTGATCCGGAATTACTGGTTTGGCAGACATTATGGTTTGATTGATCCGGAATGGTAGAAAATGAAAACTTTTGAAGATTTAGCACTCATTTCCTGAAGTTAATCAACAATTGTGTATACTTACCAGGTTCCCCTTTTTGCTCCATTATGGCATTGTAAGGCACCAGTGCCTCGTTCACCTGCGGGCTAATTGCAGGTAACTCCGATAAATCGGTAAAAGTAGTAAAGCCAATGGTAATACCGCTCATGCTGGCATTTAGAGAAATCTGCTGTGGTTGATCCGTAAGCTGGTTTATATAATTAATAGCATAATTGATCACTTTAACCAGCGACTTGACATCATCGGTTTCGATAACACAATCAAACTCTAGAGCCAGATTGGCATTCACCTGTTTTTGTTCTTTAATCATTATAATAAGATCACGAAGATCGACGATTTCTTTTTCCATGTTGTCCTTTCTGAAGGATTATTGTTTCCTGCGCTCGTAACAGATTTAGGCAGTTTGCTGTTATTAAATAAATATTGACCGGCAACAGAGTATAAAATAAAATATGCTATTATTCAAATGTAGTTTTAAAGTTGGGGGGTTAATAGTTTTAAATTTGTAATTATTTCAGTTTATTTTACCAAAAGTTTTATTAATTTTGTTTGTAAACAGTTATTATGTGCAATTGAAAAGTTGTCATGTCTAAAATAGAATCTTATGATACCGAAGGAAAAAAAATGATCCCGACTTAGTCGGGATGATCCTGTCTAAAAAAATATGTCACAGTATCATATGATTCTAGCTATAAGTAAAAAAGTTTTTGGATTATATGATACATACATTGAATTATGCATTAGACTAGGTAAGAAAAATATATCGTATATGGTTAAAAATTGAGGGTATTATGCGAAAAGAGAAAATATTTAAATTCTTCAAATTAGATTTAATTTTATTGTTAATCATTGTAACAAGTACCCTTACTGCTGGCAGCAAATTACCAGCTCCTTTTAAAGTAATCCCTGAACCGGCTCAAATTGAAATATATGATGATTCAACATTATTATATGAGAATTTATATGCCATTTATCTTAAGGGAATACAGCAGCGCCCTGTGATGGGCGATTTACTTTCAGGTCTAGTGGATTCGGATAAAGAAGGAAAAGGGGTCATTACATTATCTTTATCAAATGCCGAGTCGCTCCCGGATACTCCGGAAGGTTATACACTCCATATTGCTGATGGAAAAGTCATCATTGCTTCAAAAGGGAAGGCCGGTCTATTCTATGGCTGTCAGACATTAGAGCAACTTCTTGAAGATGCCCGAGACACTAAAACGCACCTGCCTGCCTGTAAAATTACGGATTATCCGGCTTACTCTTTTCGTGCTGTTCATTTTGATGTCAAGCATCACCTCGATCATTTAAAATATTATTACGATAGTATCGATCGCCTGGCTCAATATAAAATCAATGGTATTGTGTTTGAATTTGAAGATAAATTGCGCTATAAGCGCAGACCTCTGGTGGGTGCGCCTCAGGCGATTAGTATCGATGAAATGAAAGCACTTACCGCTTATGCACGGGAGCGTTATATTGAGATCAATCCGCTGGTTCAAGGTCTGGGTCACGCGACATTTATCTTAAAACACCAGGAATATGCGCATCTTCGAGAATTAGAAGATAACCATTGGGCATTTTGCCCGATGGACGAAGGCACCTATGAAGTTCTCTTTGACCTTTATTTGGATGCCATGGAAGCAACTCCCAATGCACGTTATCTACATGTCGGTGGAGATGAAATTGGTAATATCGGTCTCTGTCATCGATGTAAAGATTTTGCTGATAAAGAAGGACTCCTCGCCTTAAATCTTTATTGGTTGAACAAAGTTTGTAACTTTGTGGAACAACATGGACGGATTCCCATTTTTTGGGATGATATGCCTTTCAAATACGCCGGTCTCTGGCAATCTGTACATAGCGGACAAAATATCACTGAAGAGGAAACTGTAAAAATTTGGAAGGAAGGTCTCCCAAAATTGAATAGTATGATTGACAAGTTCCCCTCAAATGCTATCCATATGAACTGGAATTATCACTTAACCCGTTATCCGGGCAATTATCGTGCTTTGGACTGGTATCGTGATCAAGGACGAAAGGTGATGATTGCCACATCAACTCAAACAACCACACCTCTAATGCCTTCAGGCGATCGTGTTGAAGTCATAAAGATGTTTAATGAACTTGCACATGAATATAAAATTGATGGGGTGCTTTGTACAGCCTGGGATGATTCTTCACCTCATATGGAAACCTATTGGCGCGGATTTATTGCCACTGCTGAATATAGTTGGGCTCCAAACAAAAAGAACGTCGATGAGTATCATCGAGCTTTTCTACAACGTGAATTTGGGCCTGAGTGTGTCAATGATGGAGAACTTTTTGAAGAATTATACAAAACATCTGAATTCTGGGATGAATCTTTACACCGAAGTGGAAATCGCAAAGACTCCGGGAACGCACTCTCGGAATTCCCTGATCTTAATAAATTACCCAAAGCAACATACAACAAAAATAAAAAAGAAATTAATTATCGAGAGCGATTAATCGAGCTTCCTGATTTAAATAAACCAGGTCGTTGGAGTAAAAAATATAAAGAACGGTTGATCAAATCTAAAATAGAAATAGATAGATATCGGAAAACCTCCGAACAATTGAAGGAGCTGATTAAGAAATCCAGGCGGAATAGATTTCATTGGGAGATTTTCAGTGTCATCAATGATTTTCAGGCAATGGCGCCGCATCTATTGTTGGCGCTTGAGACGTGTGATCACAACGAGCAATCTCAGCAAAAAATTGGATTTGAACAAGTTCGAAATGTTTTAGTAAAATTCGAATCTGTCTGGGCGCATCTCGAAGATGTTTTTGCCGAAACACGTTTTATTTCATATCCTGAGGATTATTTGCCAGATCACTATTTTCACTACGCCAGTCAACGTGAAGATATCTCCTTTATGAAACAAGCAGAAGAACTCTATCATGAGATGATTCGGGAATGGCTTGCAAATAACAATGCAAATTAACCCAACTGCATTTCGTACGAATTCTATATTGGACTTTTTGTTCGCGGACTGGCGGATTTCACTTGGGGTAGTGATGAGGAAATTCGATTGCTGAATGTCTTTGTCGACGCTGATGCGTGCCCGGTCAAACAAGAGGTGTATCGTGTTGCCAGCCGATATCAACTTAATGTTACATTAGTAGCCAACTCCTGGATGCGAGTTCCGAATGAACGATGGATTACACTTAAAGTTGTAGAAGACGGATTGGACGCAGCCGATGATTGGATTGTCGAACATGTGCAAGCTCACGACATCGTGATTACCGCTGATATTCCGCTTGCGAGTCGTTGTCTGAAAATAGGCGCGCGTGTGATTGGGCCAACCGGAAAGGCGTTCACCGATAATAATATCGGGCAGGCAATGGCGACCCGGGATCTGTTGTCAGATCTTCGTGGGGCAGGTGAGATAACCGGTGGGCCTCTGCCGCTAAAGGGAAGTGACCGGTCACGGTTTCTTCAACAGCTTGACGAAGTGATTCAATCAATCCGTCGTGAGCATCCTTTCAATCCTTCCGAGCAAGGCACTTAAACGGAAGTTTAAGTGCCTCTTATGAAATCCAAAAAAAACGGTGGTAATTGAAGTATTGTGATGCCCGCTAAGTGCTATTCTTTCTGTGTAACTATGAAAATTGGAGATATTGAATGTTTGAAGAACTAGAGATAATCAATAAACGTCCTGAGCCATTTGAGTTTTACACAGCTAGTGATTTGTGGACAGACGAATATACATCAGAGCAGATGCTCTCGTTTCACCTTAACAAGGACATAGATATTTCTTCCCGAAATTCGACTTTTATCGATCGTTCGGTGGAATGGATCACCTCCCGTTTTAATGTGGGAACAAGAACGAAGATTGCCGACTTCGGCTGCGGCCCAGGATTGTACACGACAAGTCTGGCTCAAAGACAGGCAAATGTGACCGGGATAGACTTCTCGAAGAGGTCCATTCGGTATTCAAAGGAAGTTGCAAACAAGAAAGGGCTGTCCATCCAATACGTGAATCAAAATTACCTAGAGTTTGAGACAAATGGCCGCTTCAATCTCATTTTGATGATTATGTGCGACTTCTGCGCCCTCAGTCCCACCCAGAGAAAAAAGATGCTGAACAAGTTTTTTACATTCCTGGAGCCTGGCGGTTCTGTTCTCCTCGATGTGTATTCGCTGACG
This sequence comes from uncultured Calditrichota bacterium, assembly GCA_964489835.1. Classification (GTDB taxonomy): domain Bacteria; phylum Calditrichota; class Calditrichia; order JAJRVZ01; family JAJRVZ01; genus CAZBBC01. The sequence goes on along the minus strand of CAZBBC010000010.1, from coordinate 67,200 downwards.
GCTTTTGACCAACGCGAAGAGGCAGCCATGTATGAATCAAATCTTCTCAATGGTTTCTGGTCGCCGAATAAGTACTTCGGTTTTTTGAATACTTTCAAATATGAGCAAGAAAAAGTAGTCCTTGATAAGTATACGCTTATCGAAGTATCACGTACACGAACTGTTTATAACTGGTTGCAATATTTCAGCTTTAAAGATCTGGAAAGAGAGTTTGTGGATTGCGGATTTACCATGGAGGAGATTTATTCGGATGTTGCGGGTTCACCATTTGACATGGAAAGTACTGAATTCGCTGTCGTCGCCAAGAAGCTATAGAAAAGTCAATAACACAAAAGCCTTCGCTTTGACAAGAGATTCATTGCGCTTCATTCATACAGGTGATTGCAAGCATAAGGTACCTAACGAGTGAAAGATGCGTGGACTATTTTTTTTGTTTGCAGCATCGCTGCGGTATGATTTCATATAAATAAAGTTATGTTTTACGCAAAATATGTATTAAATTTTTTAGCTTTTTAGGAATCGATTGTAGGGCTCAATCGTTGAATCAGTTAAACTTTAATAAGATTTGAGGATAATATTTATAGATGAGAAAAAACAATTTTCGAAATATTGCAATCATTGCTCATGTCGATCATGGCAAAACCACCCTCGTTGATGGGATGTTAAAACAAAGTGGGATTTACCGGGACAACCAACAAATAGAAGAACGTATAATGGATTCTCTGGATCTAGAACGTGAGCGCGGTATCACCATTTTGGCAAAAAATACAGCAGTGACTTATAAAGATACTAAAATTAATATCATCGATACACCGGGCCATGCTGACTTTGGTGGTGAAGTGGAACGCAGCCTGAATCTAGTTGATGGCGCATTATTATTGGTCGATGCCAGTGAGGGCCCTCTGCCACAAACCCGTTTTGTGGTTAAAAAGGCTCTCGAAAAAGAATTACCCATTATTGTGGTAATCAATAAAATCGATCGTCCTGATGAGAGAATTAAGGAGGTTATCAACGAGGTTTATGATCTCTTTATTGATCTTGATTCTACAGAAAACCAGATTGATTTTAAAATTCTGTACACGAATGCCAAGTTGGGGATTGCCCACGAGAAAATCGGCGATAATTCAAATAGTTTGAAACCTCTTTTTGAGACAATCCTTTCTGAAATACCCGGACCAGAAGCGGATGATGCTGCTACACCGCAATTTTTGGTTAACAGTCTGGATTATGACTCCTATGTTGGGCAGATTGCTATTGGCCGCTTATCAAATGGTATTCTGGAGATGAGTAAAAGTTACAGTCTTTGTACTGAGGATAAGATTAGCAAGAATATTAAATTTTCAGCATTGTATACCTTTCATAATCTCAATAAAAAGCGGGTTGATAAGGTTTTTTCCGGAGATATTATTGCCCTTGCCGGGGTTGCCAATCTGAATATCGGAGATACGATCTCTTCTCTGGAAAATCCAATACCCTTACCGCGTATTCAGGTGGATGAATCTACCATATCAATGATATTTTATGTTAATAACAGTCCGCTTGCCGGTAGAGAAGGCAAATTCCTGACGTCCCGACATTTAAGTGAGCGTCTGCAAAAGGAAACACTGAGTAATGTCGCGATTAAGATCAAACCTACAGATCGTGCCGACGCCTTTGAGGTTTGTGGTCGCGGTGAATTACAAATGGCGATTCTGATTGAAACCATGCGTCGGGAGGGATATGAATTTATGGTCTCAAAACCGCATGTCATTGTCAAAGAGATTGAAGGTAAAGTATGTGAACCTGTGGAACATGTTTATATCGATGTGCCTGAAGAATATGTCGGTACACTGACGGAAAAGTTGTCTGATAGAAAAGGCCGAATGACCAATCTGGTCAATCATGGTCATGGTCGCGCTAACATCGAGTTTATGATTCCTTCACGTGGTTTAATTGGTTTCCGCAGTCATTTTTTAACAGAAACCAAAGGGGCCGGAGTTATGAATTCCATTTTACAGGGCTATGAACCATGGTTTGGTCCTATCCCCCAAAGGACTACCGGCGCTTTAGTTGCTGATAGAGCTGGCAAGGTGACAAACTATGCCGGTCTGGCGATGGTTGACCGGGGGGAAGTGTTTTTGGAAGTAGGTACACCGGTTTATGAAGGAATGATCATCGGGGAACGAAACCGTGAGACTGATCTCGATGTTAATATTACAAAAGAAAAAAAACTGACCAATATGCGTAGTTCAACTTCCGAAGCGACAGTCACCTTGAGACCACCACGCATGTTATCTCTCGATCAGTCCATTGAATTTATTGCAGAAGATGAATTGGTTGAGGTAACACCACAAAACATCAGACTTTCTAAAATGGAAAGAGATAGACAAAAACGGGCCGCCATTTATAAAAAAGAAAAAAAACTATAAAGCAAAATTCAGTGATTATTCAAAAGAATGGTTACAAATTACGCCTCTAAGCACTATCATACCATTTGAAAATAGTGTCAGAATTTCCCTTCTGTACTAAAAACAACGAGGCCGGAAATACCTCTGGATATCAGTGCAATTGATATTAAAGAATAGAACCAATTAAGTGAGGGCAATGAGAAGTATATATATGCCATTGCAGCTCCAATTAAAATTGAGCCTAAAGATCCGGATTTGTATAATAATTGTACTTCCCTCTCATCAACTTTTGTTTTCATTATCAGGGACATCCCAATGAAAAATAAAATGAGTGCTGAAAGTCCCACATCGCCATATAACAAACATAAACTAAATGTCAAAATACCGGTGACAATTTCAATAATAAATAAAAGAGAGTAATTTCCCCTAATCTGCATCATTTCCTCCTTTTTGCTATTATTTTATTTAATATTTAGAACCTGGTTTCTTCATCATTTTCAATATTAAAACTAAAAATTTCCTCTATCGTGGTATTAAAATATCTGGCAAGCTTAAGTGATGTATACACAGATGGAATGAATTTACCTTTTTCAATCGAGTTTACCGTTTGCCTGCTTAATTCCACAGAATCCGCGAGCTGCTGCTGTGTTATATCTCTTTTGGCACGCCATACTTTTAGGTTATTTTTTATTTTCATTTGTATTTCAATGTCAAGTGTGAACGATATAATATATAATATAATTTACAAAATGTCAAGTATAGACGACATAAAATGATTTATACCTATAATTGTTTCCAACAGTAAAAACGCCTGGTGGCTACAATCTGGTTATATTTGCTTTTTGGAGGTGGTTTGGCTGGTTAAAGCCTGTGAGAAAGCTTTAATATTCCCGGGTGTTTACGGTTACCTAACATTGTAAATAACATGAAAAAAGAGTAGTTAGGGTTTATTTTTTAATGTCCAGTGATTATCTTAAGTGTGTGATTCTTACTAAATCAATTGGAAAATGACCTTTCTCGCATTATCACAGCTGTTAGGTTACTTTATTACTAAATTTAAACGCGGCATGTATTGTGGTTGAACGCCAGGTTTTCAAGACTTTAAATCCGTTAATCCTACTTGTTGAACAAAAAAAAAATCGGTTGAAGCTGGGAGAAGATAATATGAGCAAAATCGGATCTATGAATTTGAACGTATATTTATTCTGCATTTTAATTTTATCAATCTTAAGCGCTTGTAGTAGAAATTGGGAGAACGCAAGTGATATAGAGTTTATTACCATCGAGAAGGGAACCTTCCGCATGGGATCGGAGCAGGGTGATTGGGACGAGAAGCCTCAGTTTGACGTGACTATAACCGACAGCTTCCGACTGGCCGTACACGAAGTGACCAATGAGCAGTATGAACGATATGATCCTAAGCATAGGGAGTTACGGGGAAAGGAAAAGACCTCACTTCATGATAGCGATCCAGTGGTTTTTGTTAGTTGGGATGACGCGATGGGATTCTGTAGATGGTTATCTGAGAAAAAAGGTAAATCCTATCGCTTGCCCAGCGAAGCCGAATGGGAGTTTGCCTGTCAACAACAACCGCATTTGTTTTCCACAAAGGTCGAGAATTGGTGCTATGATTGGTATGGACCCTACACATCAAATGCGAAAACCGATCCCCTGGGATACACTGACGGCGATCTGCGCGTTACGCGTGGTGGAAGTTATCGCTCAGAGCAAAAGACACTCTTTGCCTCTAATCGTTCAGCTAATGTACCAGAGGACCGTAACCGAGTCGTCAGTTTTCGTACAGTACAGGGTGATCTTCCTGCCGGTACATTACTACAAGAAAGGCCGGTCAGACAATGGGCCAGGGATGTATCCCAGAAGGCGTATAATTGGAAACCAAGGGTGGATATGAACAAACCCTATTTTGCCCAACCGATACCATATGTCAATATTCCTGAGGGGATGAATGGTCCGTTATATCATCAACATAACCATTGTCCTGGAATCACTTATTGCGATAACGGGGATCTGTTTGCTATTTGGTATACGACCATACGGGAGGTCGGTCGTGAACTGGCAATTGCCGGTGCCCGGTTACGCAGAGGAAACAACACCTGGGATAAGGCAGACCTATTCTGGGATGTACCTGATCGAAATGACCATGCCCCGACCGTCTGGACCGATGGCCAGGGTACACTATACCACTTTAACGGATTTGCCGTTGAAGGAACCTGGCAAGAACTGGCACTGTTTGTCCGTACCAGTACGAATACTGGCGTCAGCTGGAGCAAACCACGTATCATCAATGCGCAGCATGGCTATCGTAACATGCCCATCTCCAGTACTTTTAAAACACGTGATGGTGTGATGGTATTGCCTTGTGATGCTGTGCCCGGTGGAAAGGGAGGTTCGGCCGTGCATGTCAGTCGCGACGATGGAAAAACCTGGAAGGATTTAGGGCGTGGAAAACCAAATCCAATATTTGCGGCTGGACAATCAGGTGCCTGGATTGCGGGTATCCATGCGGCGGTTGATGAATGGTTAGATGGATCCTGGGTGTCCGTGGGCCGTGGGGACCTGATTGACGGTAAACTGGGTATGAGTATATCAAAGGATCAAGGTGAAACATGGGATTATCTATCAACACCATTTCCGGGTATCAGTGGGGGACAACGAGCCGCTATGCGGCGGCTCAAGGAGGATTGCCTGATGCTGATTTCATTTACACCCGGATCAGATTTTCAAGATAACAAGGGTAAGACCTTTGAAGGTAAAGGATTATTTGCTGCGCTTTCTTTCGATGGAGGTAAAACATGGCCAAAACGCAGACTTTTAACAGACGGGAAAGAGCTCATCTTTGATGGAAAAGCCCATACAGGTAAATTTACAATGACTGCAAATAATGCCGAACCAAAAGGATACATGACAGCAGTACAAACGCCGGATGGTATCATTCATCTCATCTCAAGTGGAATACATTATCGATTTAATTTTGCCTGGTTGAACGAAAATTAGCGTAACCGTCGTACGACAGATTGTGAGGAAGAAAATAGAGATGAGACCCTTAATGTTGACTCTGATCTTCTGCCTATGCCTTTTAAGTGCTGATCAGGTTAGAAGTGACGAAATTATACAAAAAGCCCTCTGGCAAAGCGGTGAAAATGGTTACCATACCTACCGCATACCGGCTATAATTGTTACAACTAAAGGTACGCTTTTGGCGTTTTGCGAGGGTCGAAAAGACCAGGGTAATGATACCGGGAACATTGATCTGCTGATCAGTCGTTCACTGGACAATGGCAAGACTTGGTCTGATCAGCAGGTGATTTGGGATGACGGATTGAACACGTGCGGTAATCCGTGCCCTGTGGTTGATCAGGAAACCGGAATTATATGGCTTTTCTTAACCTGGAACCGGGGTGATGATCATGAGGGGCAGATCATTGACCAACAAAGCAAAGACAGCCGGCGTGTGTTTGTAATGTCTTCTTCTGACGATGGAATTAACTGGATAAAACCAAAAGAGATTACGGCCGACGTCAAGAATACGGACTGGACCTGGTATGCCACGGGACCAGGGAGTGGTATTCAGATTGAAAATGGCATTTTAGCCGGCCGCCTGGTCATCCCGTGCGATCATATTGAAGCCGACACAAAACACTATTACTCCCATGTCATTTACAGTGATGATCATGGGAAAACATGGGAATTGGGGGGAAGTTCTCCGAGGCATATGGTCAATGAGTGCCAGGTCGTTGAACTCACTGACGGCCGGCTCATGCTCAACATGCGCAACTATGATAGAACCACTAAAAAGCGCCAAATCACTTTCAGCACTGATGGCGGAGAAACGTGGCTGGATCAGCGCTTCGACACAACATTGATTGAGCCCATTTGCCAGGCCAGTATTCATCGCTATTCATGGCCTACAAATGAGAAGAGGAATGTGATTCTATTCTCTAATCCGGCGAGTTCTGACAAACGGATCAATATGACTGTACGCGCGAGCTTCGATGATGGTAAAACATGGTCATTAAAGCGGTCATTATTTAGTGGCCCAAGTGCTTACTCGGATCTGGCCGTTCTCAATAACGGTGTCGTCGTCTGCTTATACGAATGTGGAAAAAATAGTCCGTATGAAAGTATCACACTAGCCAGTTTTAAACTGGGATATATTGAAAGAGACTCGAAGTGATAACCTGCAAAAACAATAAGCGAATGGAGTTAACACGGAGAACCGCGCCTATTCTATGGATAATTACAATACACCACAGGTTGGATTTAAATAGGTATTTATATAGAGGCCATTAAATGATTAGAGATCCGTATAATAAATTAGCAAAATATTATGATTCATTTATTGAACCATTTAATACGATACTTAGAAAAATTTTATTGAAAATGTATCTCCCAAAGGAAGGTATGCACGTTCTTGAGGTCGGATGTGGCACCGGGACAAATCTAATACTTTATCAACAAGCCGGATGTGAAGTATCCGGGATTGATTTATCTCCCTCAATGGTAAAAGTTGCCTGCAAAAAACTTGGTGATCAAGCTGATATACAATTGGGAGATGCATCCCAGATGTCTTATTCAGATGGTATTTTTGATATCGTGATTGCGATGTTAACTTTACATGAGATGCCCGGACACATCAGATTACCGGTAATAGCTGAAATGGTTCGGGTAATGAAACAAGATGGACTCATATTACTTGTTGATTTTCATCCCGGTCCTATTCGATTTCCAAAGGGTTGGTTGTATAAAATTATTATTCTATTTTTTGAAATAACCGCCGGACGAGAGCATTTTAGAAACTATAGAGATTTCATAGCAGGTAATGGTTTAATACCATTGATTGAAAAAAATAATCTATCTATCGAGAAAGAGAAAATAGTTAGTGGTGGTAACCTGGTATTATATTCTGCAAAATTGAATTACACGGCATAGCACCGCGCTGCAGAGACTTGTGATGGTGAGAATATGCGCAGAATTCGCATGACCGTTACATCTATTCACCGGCGGAGTTTATTTGTATCATTAATATTATGAAAAATGAAATATGAAATATGAAAAGTGAAATATGAAAAAACATAAGTCGAGTATTTCTGAAATTGAAATTTCTCATAGCAGGCAACAAAGTTTGGGAGAAGAAATCGCAAACAGTATTACTCATGGTATCGGTGCAGCATTAAGCATAGTTGCACTGGTTATTCTTGTGGTTTTTGCCAGTAATTATGGTGATATATGGCGAATTGTAAGTTTCAGTATCTATGGCTCTACTCTTTTTTTCCTTTATTTAGCATCGACCTTATACCATAGTTTCACTAATAGACGCGTAAAAAGTTTTTTCAGAATTTTGGACCATTCATCCATTTACTTGCTTATAGCGGGAACATACACACCTGTGACTTTAATTTCCATGCGTGGTCCATGGGGATGGACTATCTTCGGACTTATTTGGGCTATGGCTATCGGAGGAATTATTGCAAAAATCTTCTTGATTGGGAAATATAAAATTGCCCCGGTATTACTTTACGTGGCCATGGGATGGCTAATTATTATTGCCTTTAAACCTATGCTGCAAATGGTTCCAAAGGGTTTAATTATCTGGCTTTTTATTGGTGGCGTATGCTATACTTTAGGACTGATATTTTATGCATGCAAGAAGGTGCCGTATTTTCATTTTATCTGGCATCTTTTTGTGCTAGGTGGGAGCATCTCACATTTCTTGGGGATTCTACTCCATTTAACTTGAAAAATAAAGAAAGATTATTTGAAATATCGTTTGGTTGGCACATTTTATTGACCGTTGCACCGATATTATTTATTCAGTCCTATGTTGTCCAACGCCGGAAAAATAGTTGGATTGGCGTTGTCATTCATGCTTTAATAAATGGTCCAAGTTTTATAGCCATATCTTTTGGTTTGTTATAAAAATAGTGGACTTTCAATACATAACTGCTCAGTATATTCGGCTAATATTACATACTCGTTCTACCAATGGAATGAGGACAAATTCAAGTGCATTGATTGTTCGCGAATAAAAAAGAAGGGATAATGGCTATGATAATATTAATAGTAATGATAGGACTTCACGCATTCATCCACTTAATGGGTTTTGTGAAGGCATTTAATTTTGCTGAAATAAAAGAACTGACACAACCAATTTCAAAACCTTTTGGACTCCTATGGCTTATAACATTTCTGATATTTATTGCCGCCATCATTCAATATCTATCAAATAATGAATATTGGTATCTCAGTGCAATCATAGGTATCCTGGTTTCTCAGGGACTTGTCATTACTTTTTGGCAAGATGCAAAATTCGGCACGATTCCAAACGTCATCATTTTCTTAGTTTCAATCGTGGCCTTTGCAGCCTTTAATTTTGATCGAAATATTAGTCGAGAAATTGACAATATGTTTTCCCAAAATACCTTCAAAGACCGATATACTATAACTGCCGAAATGATAACACATCTGCCGGCACCTGTTCGGAAGTGGATAACGAATTCGGGTCTCATAGGAAAGGAAAGAATATATGCGGTTAGGCTTAAACAAAAAGCGCTAATGAAAATGAAACCGGAACAGGAAAAATGGACTAATGCCAATGCCGAACAATATTTCACTGTTGATAAACCGGCCTTTATCTGGAAAGTTAATATGCAAATGCTGCCATTTATTGATATCGTTGGAAGAGATAAATTATTTGAAGGTAAAGGCGAGATGCTAATAAAAGCTCTTTCGCTGATTCCTGTCGTAAATAGTAGTGACAATGAAAAGATAAATAGCGGAACAATTCAAAGATACTTGGGTGAGATTGTCTGGTTCCCCTCTGCGGCACTTATCCCATATATAACCTGGCAAAAAATTGACGATTTTTCAGCAAAAGCATCTATGACATACAAAGGTACTACAGGGTCGGGTGTCTTTTTCTTTGATGAAAAAGGGAATTTTACCCGGTACATTGCCCAAAGGTATATGGGAACTGATGAGGAGGCTAAACTAAAAGAATGGATAATTACTGTCAGTGAGAGTAAGGTAATGCATGGTATAAAAATTCCGGTAAAAATGGAAGCCACCTGGAAATTAGATGGTGGTGACTGGACCTGGTTGAAAATTGAAATAACTGATATAGAATACAATAAGACAATCGAATTTTAAAAAGGCGACTCTAAAAAGTGAGGAGAAAGATGATCAATAAATCATTTATTTACTTGTTATGTCTTATTGGCTTTTCAGCTTATGCAGAAAGCTATAATATCGAGATCTACCGGGTGTTTGGTCCGGAATATCCGGGTCAATACAAGCATCCCGCATCCATTACCCAGCTTAGCAACGGGGACCTATATATTGCCTATTATGGAGGTTCGGGGGAGTATGGCGATGACACTGCCGTGTATGGTTCACGTCTTAAAATGGGTAAAAACCAATGGTCTGAACCAAAAATCATTGCTAATACGCCCGATCGGGGTGAAGGTAATCCGGTCGTGTGGCAGGCGCCCGACGGCCGGGTGTGGCTCTTCTACGTGAACCGCTATGGCGAAACCTGGTCCAATGCACGTGTCAAGGTAAAAATATCTGATGATGGGGCGGAAACCTGGTCTGATTCGTTTATGCTCAATTTTGAAGAGGGAACCATGGCTCGGGGTCAGCCCATCGTCCTGAATAACGGCGACTATCTTCTGCCCCTGTACTACGAGACCGGCGAAGACCGGGAGATGTCCGGACCCACAACCAGTTCCTACTTCATGCGTTACAATCCTAAGACAAAGGTATGGACAGAAACCAACCGGATCAAATCGCCTATGGGCAATCTTCAAGCCCAGGTAGTGCAGCTTACCGATGATTATCTTGTTGCCTATATCCGTCGGGGCGGCGATTTCCTGCCTACCAACCGTGGTTACACTTTACGCTCCGAGTCCCGGGACGGCGGCTATACCTGGAGTGATGCTGTTGAGACAGAATTCCTCAATCCCAACTCCGCCGTAGACTTCATCAAATTGGAAAACGGTCATCTGTTGCTGGTTTACAACGATAACATGAATGATCGCACGCCTTTGACCGTGGCCATATCGACAGACGACGACAAGACATACCCTTTTCGACGTGATATTGCCGGTGGCGACAATACCTTCGCCTATCCCTATGCTATTCAGAGCGGTGACGGAAAAATCCACATCATCTACACAACGAACAACCGAACAACCATTATGCATGCCGTATTCGATGAATTTGCCATTATTGGTTCACCGCCCGATTTCTAATCGAGACCGTAGCCATATGGTATGGTCTAAAAAATGATTAAACAGGGGTATTATAATTAAGTCCGGGGTAAATCTTCGCTAGTTGGCGGGGTTTATCCGCCATGTTTGTTTTCGGTTAGTTCACCTGGTTGGCATAGGAGCATAATGAATAATAAATATGTTCATGGATATAATCGAAGAGAGAATATTCGCCTTCAGGACCAGGCTTCGACTCTTGTAGAGTTGCTACATTCCGATACGAATTATCCTGAAGGAAGCAAGATTCTTGAGGCCGGTTGTGGAGTGGGAGCCCAAACAATTACGCTGGCCCATAATAATCCAAGTGTACACATTACAGCCGTTGATATATCTGGAAGTTCAGTTGCGGAGGCCAAAAAAAGACTTGAAGAAGCCGGATGTACAAACGTGGTCACTGGGCAGGCTGACATTTTCGATCTTCCATTTAAAAATGAACAATTTGATCATATCTTTGTTTGTTTCGTTCTTGAACATTTATTAAATCCCATTGAGGCATTACATTGCCTTAAGAAACTTCTAAAGGTTGGTGGTACCATTACTGTTATCGAAGGAGATCACGGCTCAGCCTTTTTTTATCCTGATAGTGAGCAAGCAAACGAAGCGATTCGTAGCCTGGTTATGCTACAAAAGGATTCTGGCGGTAATGCAAACATAGGGAGAGCATTGTATCCCATTCTCGACAATGTTGGATTCAGAGCAATCCGCGTATCTCCGCGAATGGTTTATGCTGACTCCAGTAAACCGCATCTTGTTGAAGGTTTCACCAAAAAGACGTTTACAGCCATGATTGAAGGTATACGTGAGTCCGCCCTTGAGGCAGGGATTATTGATCAACCCACCTTTGACAAGGGTATTCGAGATTTATATAGAACGACAGAAAAAGATGGTGTATTTTGTTACACGTTTTTTAAGGCGGTGGCGGAAAAACCGTAATTTGCCGCACAAAGCACAACACGTGGAGGTCTAAAATGGATGTTATTGATTTTACAGAAAAATATGCGAAAACATATTTTTTATGTCTTGAAGACTGGTCTGATGAAATAAAAGAAGCGGGAAACCATAAGGAGTTATGGTTTAATAAAATGAAGGAAAAAGGACTACGAGTAAAGTTAGCAGTAGAAAGTGATAAGGTTTATGGTATGATACAATATGTGCCCATTGAGCATTCAGTCATTGCGGGAAAAGATTCGTATTTTATCCATTGTATTTGGGTGCATGGTTATAAAAAAGGGGTCGGAAATCATCAAAAAAAAGGAATTGGTAAATCCTTGTTAAAAGCGGCAGAAGATGATGTGAGATCTCTCAATAGTAAAGGAATAGCTGCCTGGGGAGTCTCACTCCCATTTTGGATGAAGGCTTCATGGTTTAAAAAACAGGGTTATAGGAAGGTCGATAAAAATGGTATGGCTGTGCTGCTTTGGAAGCCTTTTACTGACAATGCTATCCCGCCAAAATGGATAAAGGAAAAAAAGAAACCCGGTAAAACTGCCAATAAAGTAACGGTTACTTCCTTTATAAATGGGTGGTGTCCGGCATTAAATTTATCTTATGAAAGAGCAAAGAAAGCATCATATGAATTTGGGGATAAGGTTAAGTTTCAAGAGATCAATACATTTAATCGTGAAGTTTTCTTAGACTGGGGGATTTCGGACGCCTTATTTATTGATGGAAAACAAATAAGAACCGGTCCTCCACCATCTTATGAGAAAATACAGAAAAAGATAGCTAAGAGAGTAAAAAAATTAAAAAATTAAAGGAGATTTTAAAATGTCTGATCAGAATTGTGAAAATTGTGCTTTCCGTGCAAAATATGACAATAATCCCAAATCATTTCTCGGAAGATTGTGGAAATGGCATACTAGCTGGTGCCCCGGGTGGAAATCATATATGAGTTCTCTGCCCGATACAGAAAGGATTAATATAGCGGAAAAATATGAGATGAAAAAGTATATGTAACCGGTAAGTCTGTAGAATCTTTCGGTCTGGAAGAATCATTCCCCCTCCATTACTGGAAGGAAAAGTTTTTCTATCCTATATTTGTCTAAAAGTGTTTAATCAAACGCAGATGTTCAATTCTCGCAACCTGAAATCTTTCACAAAAGATAATAGGACTCCAATATGAGAAAATTTATTTTATTAATATTGGTGATTTTTAATTTCTGTCTTGTCTTTGCGCAAGCTCCGGTTTCACATATTCCTTTTACTTATGTTATTGATTATACTAATGAGCAGGAGGTACTGCCGGAATTCCGGGGTAATTTTTCAACGGGGGTGCCTACGCTCTTTCATCCGGGTTCGGGAATGCGCTACCTGGGGCGCTTTGGTTTTGGGGGCATGGTCTTAGATAATCGCAATATCATTTTTAATGAATATAAGGAACAAATCCAGGATTATCTGAAATATTTGGACTCTCTAGGTGTGCGCTGGGTGACGCCTTATTTTTGTAATCAGACCATTTCCGGAAATTATGAAAAACGATACGGGGTCTGGGAAATTTTTGATCACTGGGAAAATTACGGATATCTGAATCTGGGTCCCAAACCAAGTGATCCGATTAACTGGATGCAGCGGGAACCCTCAGGGAATCTGCATTATAATTATAAACGCAAATGTTTTTTAGAGCGTCACAAGGACGATCTTCAGATTCGTTACGCACCCTGTCCCAATAACCGGGAATGGCGCAACCTGATGAATGCTGAATCAAGACTTTCCGCCCGGATAGGTTTTGACGGACTTTTCATCGATAACAATATTATTCATTGTTATTGCAGTTCCTGCCAGTCCTGTTTTCAGGATTATTTAAAACAAAAATACCCGCCGGATGAGTTTAAGAAGGCTTTCGGCACTGACCAATACGCAGAGATTACCCTCTATAATGAAGGGGATTATCGTTATTGGGCCCGTACATTTCCTGAATTTATTCCCTGGCTGGAAAAAAAATATTCAGCGCAAGACAGACGTATCTATTTTGATACTGCCGGTTCCATTGCTGAAGTTAATGTGGATGCTGCTGGCGGAGGAATGCTTTTCGGTGAGTGTGAAGCATTTATTACCACGCATATACTTCCTGCGGATGTCCAGGCGACGTATGAAAATATCCGGTTGGCAAATCCCGCACTGCAAACACCAAAAGGCCGGCTACGTTGGGCAGAAACAGTGATGTTTTGGGCGACCAGCATTGGTGATCAATTAGCGGAGATGACCGCAGCCGGGCGTGAAATAAATAAAGATTTTTTTCTGATACCGAATTGGGGGGTACGTCAGAGAATACTCGGGGCCGCCGGCCGGGCAGAAGATGGTAAAAATATGCGTCTTTGGGCTAAAGGTGCCAGCTGGCAAATGTATGAAGAAGATTCGGCCACCGGTATCATTGTTCCCGGTGTTGTCTTGGATTATGATGCCGAGTTAAGGTATGCTTTCGCCTGTGGTGTCCGGGGTATGCTGTTACCTTATACGCTGAATGATCCTGACGTGGAGGATATCCATCATGCTGAAACTGCCGCTTCCGGTAGCAGTGTTTTTGTAACGACCTTTCGGAATCCAGAAATACGGGCCAGGTATCGCACTTTTTTTGAGAAATATGAGGATCTTTGGGATGGCAACATTTCTGCTGCGAAAATTGGGTTGGCTCATTTCTTTGACCAGGTACATTATATTAATATTGAACATTTAAGGGAAGTGTATGCCTTAAACCGTTATCTGGCTGATCAGCAGATCCCCTTTGATCATATCATTGAGACTGACTTCAATGAAAGGAGACTGGCTGATTATACGGTTATCATCCTGGCAAATATCGAATTTATGTCTGATCTTCAAATAATAGCAGTACAAAATTTTTTAGATCGGGGAGGGTGGGTAATCTCAATTGGGCAAAATGCCCTTTATGACTTGTATGCTCAGCCGCGAATAAAAAAGTCATTTTTTAATCCGTCTTTGGGCAATTCGAAGAACCTGGTTACTTTTTCATCGATTGAAAGCGCCTTACCTTACAGGGGCATTTTTCTGGAAACAGCTTTACAGGCCTTCCGTAGCGACATTTTTTCTCTGAACTTTGAAGGCACTATGTATTCCATGCTCAAAGCATTGGATAATAAAATCGGTATCAAGCGATACCAATCGCCAGGCCCAATAACCGAAGTTATTCAATCGGCATTTCAAAGGTCTCCCCATCTTTTTGATCCCAAAAAAGGCAGTGGGATCAGAAGTACGATCTGGATAAAGTCTAATGGTAGCAGAAATCGCTTAACTATCCATTTAGTCAATAAAAATGTTTCTTTATCTGCCAATCCGGGAAATCACTTATTACAGCCGGTCAGGGATCTGAAAATTACTATTCCGGATATCGTTGATAAAAAAATAAAAGCGGTTTATTTTTATCAACCGGGTGAGGAAGTGCGGAATCTTGAACTGTTCACTGGCGGAAAAAGTAAAAAAATAGTGGTTTTAAGTGAACTAAACGCCTATGGAATCATTGAAGTTATTTATTGATAGCAAACATTCCGGGTCATTCACTAGGGCATTAGATAACCACTTATCAGGGAATCTCAATAATGGAACAGAGTAAAAATCATTGGTTATTGATCATTTTCCTCTTCTTCTTGTTTTTTATTCAACTGATCTTTTCATTGCCCCTTAAAGCACAGACTGTCAGTGATAGTATACATGTTTTAATCAGTCTCGATACTGATTACCTGCATATCGGCTTCGATTCGCAAAGCGGACAATTGATAGAATTTATTGATCGAACTAACAACCAAAACTTCATTGATAAAAAAAATATACTTCATAGTCTCTGGCAATTAAATCTTTGGGATGGTAGTGACCTGGCACCATCAGATGCTCACCGCTTTCGTTGGGAAAAAAGGGATCATTTTACCCTGGAATTAATATGGGATCACTTTGGTATTGAAAACAGTCCCAACCTGCGTATTTTGGTATCTGTTCAACTCCGTCGAGATGAACCGATGTCCGAGTGGAAAATGGTTGTTGAAGAGAGAGGCAAGGTCAGGTTTGAAAGTATCCTATTTCCCAGAATATGCAAAATTTCATCCCTGGGCAAAAATGAACGGCTGGGGGTACCGCGTTTTATGGGGGAACTGGCCAAAAACCCAAGAAAATTATTAAACGGTTCCGGGACGAAATATCGTCGTACATGGATTTACCCCGGCGAGCTTGCTTTTCAGTGTCTCGCTTTTTACGAGCAAAACGGACCCGGTTTATATTTAGCCTCTGATGATACGGCTGCTTTTCGAAAGGGTTTTGTCATTTTTAGTGATGACACGGTAGATTTAGGATACGAAATGGAGCATTATCCTGAAAATCCTCATCTTTTCAAGGATAGATATGATTTGCCGTATCATTGTCTGATAGGCACTTTTCAAGGAGACTGGATTACCGCAGCAAAGAGATATCGTACCTGGGGTGTTAAACAGCGATGGGCGAAGGAAAGTCGATTAAAAAAGGGGTTGGTACCGGCGTGGTTATTAGAAACCGGGATGTGGGTATGGAATAGAGGGCGAGCCAATGGGGTTTTACCCCCGGCAATGGCTTTGCATCGGGTGCTCGGACTGCCTGTTTCCGTATTTTGGCACTGGTGGCATAATGGTCCTTATGATACAAGTTTTCCGGAGTACTTGCCCCCGCGCGATGGTATCGATGCTTTTAAAAAAGCATTGAGGACGGCTCAGGATAAAGGCATACGGTCGATCGTCTATATGAACCAGCGACTGTGGTGTATGCAGACAAAAAGTTGGGATTTACAAAAGGCGGGTAAATATGCGACCAAGAATCGTGATGGGACCCTTCGGGTGTCAAAACCATGCGTGTTTGACCGACAGTCCTGCGCTGCGATGTGCATCGCTACACCATTTTGGAGGGAAAAATATGCTGATTTAGCACAGGAAGTGCTCCTGGAATACGGTGTTAATGGTATCTATATGGATCAGGCTGTTCGCAGCATCCCGTGTTATGACCCAGCGCATGGTCACCCCCTGGGTGGCGGAAACTACTGGATGAGTGGTTTTAAGGATCTTGAAAAAGATATACGTGAGCGGGCTGCCCGACATAGTATTATTCTTGCCGGAGAGCATGTTTGTGAAACCTGGTTTCCTTCCCTCGATATTTTTCTTACCCTGCAAATTAGTGAGGAAAGATATAAAGAACCGGGTGGAGACGGCTGGCAGGTTATCCCCTTTTTTCCTGCCGTATATCATCCCTATGCGCTGACTTACGGAAGTTATTCCTCACTAACAATTCCTCCTTATGATGAATTTTGGCCGCAGGCGTATGCTCCTGAAAAACCCCTGGAGCTGCTGGAGGAGAAATACAACCAACAGTTTCGGCTGGAACAAGCGCGGGCCTTTGCCTGGGGGATGCAACCGACGGTTGCTAATTTTTATCCTTCACAATTCAGAGAACGAGAGGAGCAAATAGACTACATGATGTGCCTTGCCCATGTTCGGCAAAAGGCCCTGAAATATCTGTTATATGGTACGTTTGAACGTTCACCTGTGATAGAAATACCCACAGTTGATCTTGAACTCTCACGATTGTCAATTTATGCCGGACGCATGGATGGTGAAACATCATGGAAAACTCACTCTCCGGCTATGATTATATCGACCTGGCAGGCGGCTGATGGTGATCTGGCAATCGTTTTAGCGAGCATCGTCAATAAAAGCTTAGCGGTGAATTTTGACATTGATCCTGTGGAATATGGATTTACGGGTGAAGGACGAATACAAAGAATCGATGCCATCGGTGAAACACGGCTTGGGGAATTTAATAGAGAGACTGTGCATCTTGATTTGAAATTGCCCCCTCTTGGCGTATGGGTGTTGGAATTCAGTGCGCAATAATAATGTTTATCATCTGGAACTTTACAATCTCCGGGAAGATATCAGGGAGACACATAATCTGGCTGAAAAACTACCTGAAAAAGCCAGGGCGCTCCACAAATTACTTGACAAGTGGCGAAAAGACATCAATGTTAAGATGCCAATTTAAAATCCCGACTATAATCCGGAAAATCCTTCCACGGAGTGGTAAATTCTCCATTATAAGGGGAAACGAAAGATGAAAATCTATTGGATAAAAGTTAGTTCTGTAGTTGTGCTCCTATTTGTTTTTTTCTTGTTCTCTTGTAAAGAAGTACAAAAGAAAGATATAAATCATACCATAACTATGGACAAAATGCTACCAGCAAACATAGAACCGATAACTGCACCATTTGCAATGCCGGTATTGAATAGACCCGAGTATAAGAGTAAGATTTATAACATCCTTGTGTATGGAGCAATAGGTGATGGTAAAACCAAGAATACAAAGGCATTCAGAGCGGCCATTAATGCTTGTTCTTCTGAGGGTGGGGGAAAGGTACTTGTTCCCAAAGGTAAATGGTTGACCGGCGCTATTCACCTGAAAAGTAACGTTAATCTTCATTTTGAACAGGGTGCGGAACTCCATTTTAGTGACGATCCACAGGATTATCTGCCGGTTGTTTTTACCCGCTGGGCCGGATTTGAAATTTACAATTACTCCCCTTTGATCTATGCCAATAACTGCACGAATATAGCGATTACAGGACCCGGCAAGATGTTTGGTTATGGCCAAAGATGGTGGGATTGGCAACCGGCAGGTGAACATACGGCCCGATTGATCTACGATACGCAAGTCCTTAAGGGGGTTTTGCCTGATAAACGCGTTTATGGCACACCGGAAGGGGCGCTCAGACCACAATTTATTAATCCTGTCAATTGTAAAAACGTTTTGTTCGAGGGTTTTTCCATTGCTTCTCCCGGTCCTTTCTGGACATTTGATATTTTGTACTGTGAGAATGTGATTGTCCGCGACCTGCAATTGGAAACTGTTGGCGGTCCCAATACTGATGGAATTAATCTGAATTCAACAAAAAATGCCTTGGTTGAATATTGCGAAATCAATGCCGGAGATGATTGTATTGCTTTAAAATCAGGTATTAACGAGGATGGTTGGCGGGTGGGACGCCCAACGGAAAATATCGTGATCCGCCATATCAAAGGTTTTCATAGTCATGGTGGTATTGTCATCGGCAGTGATATGTCCGGTGATGTCCGTAATGTCTTTGCACACGACTGCGAATTTATGGGGGCAGAAAGAGGTATTCGCCTCAAGTCCAATGCTTCTCGTGGAGGTGTCGTGGAGAAAATATGGTATCAGGATATCCGAATGGATAACATCAGTATGGAAGCGATAAGAATTAACACGAACTATGGAGCTTTCATGGCAGACAAAAACGGCAAAGCCTATCCGTTGTTCAGGGATATCACTATTCGAAACGTCACCTGTATCGGCGCTAAAGTCGCACTGAGTATGCAAGGAACGGTACATAAGCCCATTGAAAATATTACAATGGAAAATATATCCATAAAAGCGAGGAACGGTATGACATTCAACTGGGTAAATGGTTTAAAATTGAAAAATGTTAAGTGTGAACCGGAGGAAGGCAAACCGATATTATTTGAAAATTGTGAGGATGTTATAATAGAGTAGATCGTCATGATTTATTGCATCAATAATCATTTATAAGAAAGGTAGGATATATCGAAATGAATGGAAATATTCCTGTGCTGTATGTAGAAGGTCAAGGTTTGGCGGAGGCCTGGGAAAAATCTTTGGTAAATGTTTATAATAATGGATGTGATATTAAAACCGAATATGATCAACCGGGAGATCCACCAAGTAAGGATAGTACAATGACCATTGTTGTTAAAGAACCCCTGGCGGAACCGATGATCCATAAAGATATCCCCGGCGGCCTGGAAGACCTCCAGGAATATGTTTTGGAGGTAATTGATGGTATAAAAGACCATTTGGTCAGAGATTCTGCCGTTGACTCACAGGATACACGGTGGGAGTATACCTATCACCAAAGATTGTTTGAATACACTATTCCCGGGATGAAGGAAATTTATAACCAAATAGAATTGTTATCACGGAAGTTAGCCGAGACACCATATTCCCGGCGGGCCCAGGCAATCACGTGGAAAGTCTGGGAGGATAATTTTTGTTATGATCCGGCCTGTCTGCAAAGTATTTGGTGCAGATTATTAAAAGATGATAAGGAAGATCTTTGGTATTTAAACACAAATATCAGGTTTCGATCGAATGATGCCTATAAGGCAGCTTTTATGAATATGTTTGCCTTCATCCAACTGCAGTTAAAAATTGCCGGGGAAATTTCAAAACTTTCCGGTAAACAAGTTACTTTGGGACGATATGTTCATCAAGCTGATAGTTACCATATTTACGGATCCTATTTTAAAGAATTTGAGGAAAGATTTATCCCGGCTCTTAAAACCAGGACGTTCGAACAACGAACTTATCGATATGAGGACGTGAAAGGGATCATGGATGATTCCATACCCTCAATCCTGGAAAAAGCCTCCAAAATGGGAAGGTAGGAATACCAGAATGAAACAGAAATCAATACCACCGGGACCATTTGAATCTCTCGTGGTTTTTGGCGAAAGTACGGTTGAAGGTGGCGGTTGGTTGACCGGTCCGGAGGAACGCTGGGCTGATATTTTCTGGCACCATCTTGTACAGGCTCAGGAAAAGCCGATTTCTTATCATAACGCCGGACTTGGAGCCAGTGTTATTTCCCCACGTAGCCCCGGATATCAAACTTCTATAAAGCCAAGTGCTGCAGAGCGCCTCGATCAAGAGGTTATTTCCTTTAATCCTGATTTAGTCATTATTGCCTATGGTTTGAACGATATGCGCGCCGGAATGCCCCTTTCAGAATTTAAGGTAGAACTGGACAAGATTGTCAAACAAATCAGGAAGCGCATCAATCCCCTTATTGTTATTGTCAATATCTACCATATGTCAGCCTTTCATTATTACCCGCCGTTCGATAAGGGGAGTACAGATAAGACGCGGGAATATAATGCCATGTTATTGGAATTTGCAGAGGAAAATAACTGCATTTATGCCGATGTATGGTCAGCGGAAGGACAAAGGGATTATCTTATTCATCCGGATACGGTTCACGCCAACAAGGTAGGTAACATGCTCATCGCTAACAAGGTATTCGAATCGGTGATTCAGGCTGCCCCGGGTATTTTAACTAACGTTGAAAAACGTGATGCCGATACCCAATGGACCAGACAATGTTTTAATATATGAGAAAAAGGTATAGGTGAGTTCTTGTATCAAATTTCATTCAATTGTTTCTATCTTTCTTGATCTTTCTTCATTTTTCGGATTAGTAATTTTATCAGCAAAATTAATCGGACCGTTCCATTCCACCATTAGATGAAGTTGATCAAGTTCATCGATCTCCTGTGATTTATTAATAATATGGTTTTTTAATGTTTTGCGGCCCCAAAGAATACCCAGACCAATTGACAGTACTATTACGATTATGATGATAAGTAATTCCATTATCAAATCTCCGTAAAGAATCTGAATATTTGGTTCTATTTAATAGAAAGCAGAATTGTAAATTTTGGTAGAGACGTAGCATGCTACGTCTCTACCATTTTGCACTTGATGATTGGGTGACTAGTGATCCTCTTCTACTATTCATATTTCCCTATTTGTTAAAAATGAGCTTGTTTACGATTTTTTCTTCTCTCGTTTCCAGTGCATAGAAATAGATGCCGGAAGATACCTGATTGCCCATTATATCTGTAGCGTCCCAAATAAATGTGTGCCATCCGGAAGGTAAAACCTGATTAACCAATTCTTTTACCTTTTTACCCAGTATATCATATATAATCAATTGGACTTCCTGGGTTGTCGGATTAGAAAACTGAATATGAGTCACCGGATTGAAGGGATTTGGATAATTAGGCATCAGTGTGATCTTTGTCGGTATCGAAACCTCCTTAACGGCTGGGCCAGGCAAATTAGTTAAAGTCTGTTCTAATTCAAAATTTACAAGGATCATTTCTGTTATGGCAGAATTTATAAGGATCGGGGAAGACTGACTCAAATAATTAACTTTGGTAGCAAAGGACTGATAGTCACCATCTCCAAGGCCGGAGATTTGGTAACTACCCAGTTCATTGGTTAAATCATAACCGATGATATCCCCGGTTGAATTTTTTATTGCCACCAGAACACCGGACAGCGGCTGACCACTTGGAGTATGTACGGTTCCGGCAACAGTCCCACCCACTGTATCCCAAAAAATAGGCATCAAATTCGCGTTTATTCCATTGACTGTCCCCAGGGCCAATACGGGTGTCGCGTTTTCCCAGACATGTACGTCATTGAAAAATTCCGGTATATATCCCTGGGCCATAAAAAGCAGATAATAGTAATCGGGTTGTAATGCAGCCAGTGTGTATTGGCCAAGATTGTTCGTAAAAGTAAAAACAGTCTCACCACTATTCTTATTGACAGCAATAACGAAGGCATTGGCTATGGCATCGCCGGTCTCACTGGTGATAGTTCCATTGATTGAATTAGGCGCATTCCAGGGATCCAGACTAAAATCTATAGTCGTAAAGGATGTATCTTGAAAAGCCCAGAGTATGTCGGCTAAATAAGGTGCCGGTTTCTCATTATAAAATTCCGTTTTATATCTTTCTTTCTCTGCCGATACAATGAATCCATAGAGCCGGGTCGGGCGGGTACTGTTACTTATATCCAGGTTGATCTCGATTTTATACTTTCCTTCGTTGTCTGTCCGGGCAAAATAAATACCTTGATTGCTACTTAAATACGGTACATTAATTTCCCACGCCTTAACCAGTGCTTCTTTAAGAGGCATATTGTCATTATCTAGCACACAGCCACTAATGGTAACCGTGAATTGATAGAGTGGAAAGGGAATACCAAAATCGATCGGTGATGTAATCTCGTTTGGTCTGACAGGTACAACGGTAGCTTCTCCCAGGGATTGGACATCATCATAATATTCTTGATAATAATAATTGCCGTCCGGATCATGATATGAACAGGATACATAATACTTACCGGCAGGCAAGCGTGCGATATAGTTTCCATGTCGATCGGTAACGGTATGATGAGAAATAGCATTTTCAGAAAAGAATTTGATATCTGCACCATGGACCGCTGTGCCAAGTCTGTCAAATTGAACATTTCCGGCAATATAACCCCATTCATGAATGATAGGTGACAAATAGAAATCAAATCGGGACAGGGGTTTATAGACAGGCAAATGTCGTATAATTTTAGTCTGGTAACCGGGAGCATAACAGAGGGCCATGTACGTGGAAGGAAGAATATTTCCTATCTTATAGCTGCCATCGGGATTGTTCTGGGTTCTGTATATAATGATTTCCCCGGTACTGCTATAACCGATGAGCATTATTTGTGCAGGATAAATCGGTTTAATATCTAAACCAGCATCAAGGACATAGCCGTAAAGTGAGACTAAAATATCGTTAATAGGTTTGAGAGATATGTTGAAGTCAGTTATCCAGGTATTTTGTCTGATAGATATAATGGTAGAGAAAGACTGAAAACCCCTGGCATTACAGGTCAGTTTATAATTTCCTGGTAAGATCGATTTAAATTGATAATATCCGTTGATATCGGAACGCGCATAATAGATAATTTCCGGTCCATCCAGATTGTTGAGGGTTAAAACGGCATAGGGCACCGGCTGATTGGTTTGTGCATGATATATTCGCCCGGCAAACAGGTTAGTGATTGAAGGGTCCAATGGTTCAAGATAAAAGTCCAGGGTAACATCACCTACGGAAAGATTTACATTTTTCAGTAATTGAACATCATACTCTCTCGCTCTACAGCTTACATTGTATATTCCTCTGGGAATATTTTTTATAACATAACTGCCATCAGGATTGTTAATTACGCTGATACCATAGGAATCAACAGCGATTATATTATCAGCAGTAGTGGATAGTACCGGGTAGAGGGTGATGATCGCCGGATGTATCAACTCGTCCGTATATTTTCCCCAAACATTTCCAGACAATGTTACAAATCCCAGTCCATCGTAGGGCATTAAAAATATATCCAGATCATTTATCCGTGTATCTTGTTCTATTACCAGGGTGTCGATATGATAGGCGGGTAAATGACCGGATGCATCGGCGGATAAAACATACTTTCCGGGGGAGATAGCATCGAATTGATAATAACCCTCCGGATTACTGGTTACTTGTAAGGTAATGCCATTGCCATTCAAATAAACATTAGCACCAGGTAAAGGTATAAATGCGGGTAACATCGGGGGAGTGCTGTAGACATGTCCCGACAAAATGGCCTGGGTATCATCAGCAGATCCTACGGAAACAATTGCAAAGATTAAAATTAAAAGACTGATTGACTGTATTATTTTCTTCATAAACCCTCCCTTAAGGATAGATGATGTGTCCAACTTCTATTTAATCCTTCAAATGGGATGCCAGAAATTTAAAAATATCAACCATTTTTATGGTTTTTACAGAAAGGGTATATAAATGGATATTTTTTTTGTGTAAATCACCCCATTTTAGAGAAATTGTCGCCTTTTAAGTCTGTGAAACCTTAAATAAGTGCGAAAATTTTTCGTACTTAATGCAAAATATTCGTTCTTTCTGGGGGCGCGGGGCGGCGTTTTTTATAAATGAACCTTCATATTGAGTAAAGGGCCATCGGAGGAGGTAAAATTTATATGAAAAGAGAAGGTGGTTTCTCGCTTTATTTCGTTACCTGAGAAATATAAAAAATCTATTTGCGAATATAACCAGATGGCTGCAAAAGCAGCAACCGTTAAATTGCGGCGTTTGTAAGCACTATTATAACGATTGTATTTTTGTTCAATTTCTATTTTATTGGTGGCCTGAAGGTATGTTTCCTCTTTACGATTAACATCAACGATATAGTAGACGGATAGACCTAAAGTTAATACACCTGAACCGAATAATGCCCATCCTTTTGTTGAAGGTTTTATTGCTAAGTGGCCCAGACCGGGCATAAATAGTGAATAAATTTGCGGCATTTTTGTGCCCCCAGAGATAGAACCAGGCAAACCTGTTTTTTCTTTGATTTCACTTTTTACCACCGGTATTTCTTGCTCGTCTTTTTTATTTCGCTCAAAAAAGTTTTTACGAATTTCCTCAAAATAAGCAATAATCTTCGGAGAATTTACCATTTGATCCAATTGATACCCGGGATTAATTTTTAATATTGCGATAAGACTTTTTAAGGCGTTTGGCATATCTGAAAGGGAATAGTGCGAAATGGCTTTCATTCTGTATGTTTCGCATAAATCCGCAGTATTTAATACTGCACTATCTGCGATGATAATCGATGCTTCTTTGATAACACCGGGATAATCAAATGATTTATATTTACCAATCAGTGGATCCAGACGTTTATCAAAGAATTGTGAATATAGGGATGTTATAAAAAATAAAGTGAGTATGGCTATCATTACTGTTTTAAACATTGGATTCAATTTCATTCTGCCCAAGAGATTTATCCCGGGTACATAGAGGTTGTGTGAGAATTAAAAATCAACCACGGATTCACACGGATTTACACGGAAAAATTAAAATCTGTTCTAATATTATGTAATATTACATAATTATCTATTTTTTTTATATATCTTCAATGAAATTCTGTGTATTTCCGTGGTAATTAATAGTTTTACACAGCCTCTTTATTACAGTACTATCGTACCAATATCATTTTTTTTGTTTCGGAGATACTTGTATTATACAGGCGGTAAAAGTAAACACCACTGGCTACGGGTCGTTGTTTATTATCACTGCCATCCCAATGGTATTTATAATGACCAGGCATAAAGTGCCTTGCGGTTAATGTCTTTACAAGTTTTCCGGAAACGGAATAGATATTTAAATGGAGTTCCATGGCCATATTAACATCGAAAGAAATTACTGTAGTTGCGTTAAAAGGATTTGGATAATTCTCTTGTAACTGAAATTGTCTGACTGTGGCAACTTCAGGTGTACCTGAGGCGGTCACAATCTCTAATTTTTCGATCTCGTGTATCATGCGATCATCTTTATCTTTACCACCAAATACATAGATATTGTTATCATAAACCACGGCCATCAGTTCATTTCGATTAAAATTCAAAGCCGGCCCGGTCTCCGCATTATCTATGTCCGTATAAAATTTTTCGACGGATACGAGGGCCTTCGAAGTTTCATCATAACCCCCGATATAATAGATCTGGTTTTCATAAGCAACTGCTTTTCCACCGGCCCGAACACCCTGAAGTTGTCCGACTAAACGCAGCTCGTTAGAATTTAGATTAAAGGTATAAATCCGGCTGGAAACACCGTTATACACACCTCCCAATATATACACCAATGAATCTATCAGCACCGATGTATGATCATAGGGTAAAGGTAAGTCGGAATATATACCGTTTTCAACCAGATCCACCGATTCAGAAGAGAGATCAAACCTGGCGATATTAACAAGCATCGCTGTATCGGCAACAGCGGGTGAAGGTAGTCCACCGAAAAGATAGAGACGGTTCTGATAGATGTGACCGCTGAAATAAATCCGGTTAAAGTTAAAATTATTATCGATAATTCTGGCATTATCGACAGCGAATGATCGCAGGTTCATGATCTCAATACTAGACAAATTTGGTGTATTTTGCCAGACTCCGCCACAGATAAGTATTTCATCCGCACGCAGTTTTGTGGCAACAAAACTGTACCGGTTTTCAATCATCCTTCCTGCTACACCCCAGGTATTATTTTTAGGATCAAAGGTTTGAATAAGGTTCGTGGGACCGGACACTGAATCTGAATAACCGCCGATAATGTAGATTAAACTATCCAATACCAATGCCTGGCCTCCATAAACCGGATGGGGCATTTTCCCGAGAATCTGCCAGTCGGCACTCCTGACAATATGGATAGTAAAAAAATGTATGATTACTAATAAAAATAAAGTAATTTTTCTCATCGCTCTCATCTATTTATAATTATCGAATATATAAACTGCAAATTCTGTACCATATTTTATTTAACTGAATTATTCATTGCATGATAAATTGCATGTGTCTAAAGTTAAAAGTGATCTAAAGTGCCTAAAACTACTTTGCTGAAATAACCAAGTTTTTGGCTTTAAAACTTAAACCACAGAGTACACCCGTCTAAGTGTAGTTCTTCAGTATTTAGGCAACAATTATAGATTATCATAATGAGACGAATTTATCTCCCCCTTAGAAAAGGGGGACTAAGGGGGTTGTAAATCTCAACTCTAATAAATACAACCCCCTACCCCCCTTTATTATGGGGGAATTATATCATCGGCTCCTGTATTCTACTGTGATTCACCCTGTAGGACAATTATGATTGCATTAAATAATCATGCAATAGGCAGACTATCCAACAGGGTGAATATTTTAAGTTTACAATAAATCTCACTGTTTTAAGTAAATTTTACAATCCGTGGTCTCTTTTTGTACAATAATCAGAGAATCTGTAAATGTTGTGAGTTTGGGATTTTGCACTTTTATCATATGTCGCCCGGGCATCATGACCAGCGGTTTTTGGAAAGGGCTTTGTCCAACGAGTTTACCATCAATATAAACTTCTCCCCAGGGGTAAATATTACAATTGAGATATCCAAACAGTGTATCGAGCCTTACATCCCATAAAACTTTCTTCCCGGGTTCAATTTTAATCAATCGATGATAATCTGGATAGGCATGATGAGCCAATCCAAGGGAATAAACTCCGGCCGCCAGTGTAATATCATCCTGAAGTGGGGTGCTGGCGATGTATTGCGCGTCAATGAAAATGTCTGCATCGGGGATTGAATGTATCTTCAACTTACCTGTCGGAGGCTCTGCCCTGACAGGGATTGATTGCGTTCTTTCATCAGGGATTACTTCTTTCGTGACTTGCTCAGAAAAAAAAGTACTGTTTCTTATCCCGGCGGTATCTCCCTGAATTGGCTGATCAATATCTTTCATTATGGATGATTGTTCTTCTATCCGATTACCTTCACTATGAAAACCATTGCTTAAAATAAATACAATTATTACCAAGACTACGACCGAGGCTGCGATTATCATTATATTAGAAGTCAATTTACTACGGGATCGTGACAGTTTTTGCGGTTCGGCATCATCTTTTAGATGGCGCAATATTTCCCGGGCGGATTTCAGACGGATATTTTTGTCCTTTTCCAGCATATTTTTTATTAACAAAGAAATTTCCGAAGGTAAATGAGCAACGGCTGTAATAATTTTATGTTCATCAAAGTCCAGAATATTGTTAATGGTAGCATTGATATCTTTACCAAGGAAAGGATTCTCACCACAAAACAGCTCATAGGCAATGATGCCTAAGGAGAAAAGATCTGACTGTGGCGTTAAACTTTCTCCCTTGATTTGTTCGGGGGACATATAGCTTGGTGTGCCGACAATAGACGATTTGTTGGTCAGAACACTTTCATTAATGATGGTCGCCAGACCGAAATCAGCAATTTTTATCTGATTGTCCTTATTGATTAATATGTTCTCAGGTTTGATATCTCTATGTATGACACCGGCCTGATGGGCGGCATCTAAACCTCTGGCCAGCTGAAGTAAAATTTTACATTTTTGATCGATGGTTAACAGGTTTCCTTTGATTATTTCCTGCAAATTACTGCTTTTAAAATATTCGAAAGACAGATAAAATATATTTTTGTGTCGGCTAAAATCTAGCACCTTGATGATATTAGGATGATCTAATCTGGCTAATATTTTAGCTTCTCTTTTAAAACGGTTGATTAATAATAAATCACTGATAGTCTCGGTATTTAATGTTTTAAGAATAATTTTCTTACCCAGATATATATGATCGGCGATATATACAGCGGTATAATCATCCTTTTTAAGGCACTCGATGATATTAAATTTATCGAAAAGTAAATGGTTCTGATTTTGCATTAGAACAATCTAATCATAGGTCCATCTGTTTTAGTTTTAACTGTATCCAACGAACGGATACACCCAAGGACTGTGCAGTCAATGTCCGATTGCCATCAAATTGTTTTAAACGATTTTTAAGTAATAGCATCTCATAATCCTTGAGCAATCCTTTGAAATTTGAAATGTTTTCGTCATCTTCTATGATAATATGCTCAGCCGCTATCGTTTTTCCATCACCGAGTATCAAAGCGCGCTGTATTACATTTTCCAACTGGCGTACATTACCGGGCCAGGCATATTTTTCTAATTTATTTAAAGCTGCTTTGGTAATCGTAATGTGCGAACTCTCATTCTTTTGTATAAAGTATTTCACCAGTAAAGGAATATCTCCTTTTCTCTCTCTGAGCGGGGGCAGGACTACCGGAAAAACATTTAAACGATAGTATAAATCTTCACGGAATTTACCGTTTTTAATGAATTGTGGAAGGTCTTTATTGGTAGCGGCAATAATTCTGAGTTGCACCTTTTTGACCTGCGTGTCACCGAGTCGTGTAATCTCCTGGCTTTCCAGTACCCGTAGAAGCTTCGCTTGCAGGGCCGGAGAAATATCGGCTATTTCATCTAACAGGAAGGTCCCTTCATTTGCAACTTCGAACAATCCCTTTTTGTCGCTATAGGCGCCCGTAAATGCTCCTTTTTTGTAACCAAATAATTCACTTTCTAACAAGGTATCAGGTATTGAACCGCAAAATTGGGCGAGAAATGGTTTATTATTGCGGTTGCTCAGTTTATGAATTGCCCGCGCCGCCAATTCCTTACCGGTACCACTTTCACCCAATAATAAGACGCTGGCATCGGTTCGGGCCACCCGGTGTATCAGATTTGCCAGTTCTTTCATCGCCGGACTTTCACCGACCATATCAGGGATACCCGGCGACGACTCTAATTGATTGCGAAGAAGTAAATTCTCTTCCTGAAGTGCTTCCAAATGGATGATCTTATGCAAAACAAGGGAGACCAGGTTGGCGAAAAATTCGAGGAAAAACAGATTTTCCGAAGTGAATTCTTTACGATTCACAAAACTATCAACCAGTATAACGCCCCAGATATTCTTCTGGTGAAAAACAGGAACCCCGATAATAGATTTTATATTGTGCATTTGTATGCTTTTAAATTGTGATACATCGGGATTTTCCTGAGCATCATGATAAAGACAGGCTTGTTTTTGGGTGACTACTTTTCGCAATATTCCGGAAGAGAAATTGTCCAGGTCTGGAATGCTATCCTGTTGAATATTACGGGCAGCGACTATTGAAAAGGTATTGAGATCACTGTTGTATTTTGTAAATAAACCACGATCAGCTTTTAAGAATTTAATAATCAGATCGAGAGATTGATTAATAAGAGAATCCTGAACGGTAGGCACATTAAGCATCTCTGAAATGCGGTACAACAACTCCAATTGATCTCTGCGAATATCTCTGATGGTGGATAAATTATTGATTTCCACAAATACCTCGGATATTGATTAATAAAGGATCATGAATAAAAACGTTTTATTCCACTGCAAATGAAGCCGGTTTTGAACGTGTTCTGTTTCCAAATTCATCAATCACCCATATAACCCAGAAATATTCATCAGGAGGAAGGATCATATCGACAGGGTATTGGGTGATGTCATCGCCAATCTCATTCTTCTCCCAGAGTAGCTGTGGTGTTATTTCGGCAGAAAAGATTTGTATTAAGTATTTGAAATTGAATCCCGGGCTAAACCGTTCCCAAACCAGGGTCGGTGAGGGGGATGTAACTTCATTTCCTGCCGGTGATTGAAAAATAACTTCATCCCGAATGACACGTTCAATAGTACCTGTATCGAGTTTAAATTTATGAGAAAAAATATCTTTAACAATGATCTGGAAATTATAACCAACCAGTTCTTCTAAAGCAGTAATCCCTAAATCAAAAATGGATAAGGTACGTTCATAGTTTTTATCGGTGACGTTGTATTGTAATATTTTAGCTATGGAATCCAGCCCGATAACTACCACCACTGAGTCGATATCGTTGTCCATATCTGTAATTTTTGATTTTACGATAACTTGCTCGGTTTGAATGGAAGGATATCTGTTTAAAATAACACTGTATACATGCAGACTTTCTACTTGTGGTAGTGCATTTAGAAATTGTTCGGTTGTAAACTTCTTTGTCAATTTCCATTCGACATAAACAGAATCGGTCGAATAACCGGATTGACTAAAATGAAGCCAGCTATCTTCTGCGTCGATTATCTCAAGGCAAAATTCACCGGAAATATTGGTTTTGGTCTGCGTTTCCTGATGGGTATAAAATACGGTCACACCTTCTAAAGGCTGGGTGGGAAGACTGAGTGTTTTCACATGTCCCTGTAACAGGTAATAGTGATTATCCGGATTCCCGGGATCGAGGGGATTATTTCGCGGGGCATCACAAAAAATATTGAGAAATAATACAAGTGATATAAATAATAAAGTTATACTATGCGTGTGACGGAATCTGAGAATCATTTTTCAGAGAAATGCTTAAATTTTTTTTATTCTTTTACTAAGCTATAATAAAAGGTAATTACAACAAGAGATAATCGCAATAAAATATAATTAAATATATAAACTTAAACGAAACATAAGGCCGTAATCTACAAGTGACTAAAGTTAAAAGTGGGCTAAAGTGACTAAAGTATAATTATTAAATCGCCAATTAAACGAATCCTTTTTCGGATTGAAAATCAGTTATTTAAAGGAACGATTAGTGTAGGTATTTTTCAATAAATTCTTTATGAAGAAGTTTTACCGTTTTTTTGATATCTTTTTCCTCAATAATAAACATAAAACTAATCTGGGTTGCGAATTGAGATATCAAATCAAGGTGAATATCCGCCTGCCGCAGAAGGCTCATGATATGCTGGGATTCAATTTTATCAATTGAATCCATGACCAGTTCTGATTGCTGATTGACGGCGATTTTTACTGATTCCTCCAGGAGGTCTGTAATCCCGGCCATGGCCGAAACAACGACAACAGGTTTTTTCACAAGACTCTGCTTGATGATCGATACGACATTGCGCAACGCGGCAGCATCTTTGACGGCCGTGCCGCCGAATTTCATAATTATCATTTTTATTCAGATTTTAATGTATGAAAGATTTGTCTCCCCCTTGGAAAAGGGGGACTAAGGGGGATATAAAATTGATCTATGTTATGTATAAACAACCCCCTAACCCCCTTTATTAAGGGGGAATAGATTTTTTGCTTTGGTGAATTGAAAAATGCATTTTTTCATAAAAATGCTCTAAACTGCAACCGCCCTAAAAAGGGGAAACTCTTTGGTCGCTACATCATATCTCTAAATTTTTAAATGATCAAGGCTTTTTAATTCCCACAAATTTATTAACTGTACCCTATACTATCATCTCCTCTAGTACGGGTTGTATTATTTCAGTGATTTGATCGAATTCCATTAAAAAGGCATCATGGCCATTAATAGAATTTATCTCACGATAGATTGCTCCGGGGATCGCTGCAGCAATTGATTGTTGCTCATGGGCCGGGTACAGAATATCGGAATTAACACCAATACAAACTGTTTTAGCACGAATACTCCCCAAAACTTCTGACAGACTGCCACGGTCATGTGAGACATCATGCAGATCCATGGCCCGGCTCAAATATAAATAACAATTCGCGTCAAAACGCCCAACCAATTTTTTACCCTGGTAATTCAAATAATTCTCAACCTGAAATATATTGTTGTTATTATATATATTTCCTGCGGGATCAATACGTTCGTAACCGAAGCGGGCGTTTACACTGATATCAGAACGATAGGAAATCATCCCTACTTTTCTGGCTAAACCAAGACCGGCGGCCGGTTGATCGGTGTAGTTTCCCTTTTGCCAGGCCGGATCATTCATAATGGCCTCTCTGGCCAGATGATTTAATCCGATACACCAGTCTGAATGGCGGGCGGCGGTAGCAATCGGAACAATCGACCTCTGGGCGTGGGGATACATTACTGCCCATTCTAAAACTTGCATTCCTCCTAATGAACCCCCGGTAATCAAAGCAAGTTGTTCAACGCCTAAATAACGGATCAGGGAATATTGGGCTTGGACCATATCCCGCACAGTAACTTGGGGAAAATCAAGCCCATATCTTCGGCCGGTTAATCGATTTATGCTATTCGGACCAGTACTACCATAACAGCTGCCAAGAATATTTGAACTGATAATGAAATATTCGTTGGTATCGAATAATTTCCCCGGACCAATGAGTGCATTCCACCAGCCTGGTATTTTACTGTTAATAGATCTTAAAAGCGGGACCTTTTCGAGAAATTCTGCCGGAAAATCTCCATTCCCGGCAACATGTGCACTGCCGGTCAAGGCATGACAAATAAGCACCGCATTGGTAGCGTCCGCATTGAGTTTTCCATAGGTTTCATACGCAATCCGGACGTCCGGTAATTCGGCACCACAATCAAGAGATAGGGAAGTCCGGGGTTCAAAAATATCAATAAAGCGGTTTAATGAATCGCTTTTCTTACGTTTCATCTTTTTCTTGCCTGTTAATTTTGTGGTTTTTTCATACATTGGCCAGGGATGTCTCGAAATCGTTGATAATATCATCGATGTGCTCTATTCCCACTGATACGCGGATCTGGTCTTCGGTTACGCCGGAAGTTTGACGTTCGGTTTGAGACAACTGCTGATGAGTCGTTGATGCCGGATGAATAACCAGCGTTTTTGCGTCTCCCACGTTTGCCAGAAGACTGGCCAAAGTGACGTTATTGATGAAACTTTTACCCGCTTCCAAACCGCCTTTTATTCCAAAACACAGGATTGAACCGAAGTGACCGGATCGCAGATAATTTTTTGCACTATGGTGATAGGGATGAGAAGATAATCCAGGGTACCAGACCCAATCGACCTTGGGATGCTTTTCCAGCCACTGCGCCAGAGTGAGAGCATTTTGACAATGACGCTCAACACGCAAAGACAGGGTTTCCAATCCCTGTAAAAACAGAAAAGAATTAAAGGGGCTCAGTGCCGGACCCAGGTCACGCAATCCTTCAACCCGGGCGCGAATAATGAAGGCGATATTACCAAAGGGTCCGTCGTCACCGAAGACCTCCCAGAACTTTAATCCATGATAACCGGGATTTGGCTCGGTAAAAACAGGGAAGTTTCCGTTACCCCAGTTAAATCGTCCACTATCAACAATCACACCTCCGATGGAAGTCCCATGTCCCCCAATCCATTTCGTGGCTGATGCGGTGATGATATCAGCACCATGATCAATAGGACGGACCAGAAATCCGGCCGCGCCAAAAGTATTATCGACAATCAAAGGAATACCGTGTTTCTTAGCGACTTCCGCAATACTCTTGAAATCAGGAACATTTAGACGGGGATTCCCAATACTCTCGATGTACAGTGCTTTGGTTTTGGTGTTGATCAACTTTTCAAAATTTTCCGGTGTGTCGCCATCAACAAATCGAACGTCAATGCCGAGACGGGGAAGTGTAACTTTAAACTGATTATAGGTACCACCGTATAGTAAACTTGTAGAAACGATATTTTCTCCGGATTGGGCGACGGTTGTCACCGCTACTAACTGTGCGGCCTGACCGGATGCAGTCGCAAGAGCGGCAACGCCTCCTTCCAGGGCAGCAATTCGTTTTTCAAAGACATCGGTGGTCGGATTCATGATACGGGTATAGATGTTTCCGAATTGTTTAAGTGCAAATAAATCTGCGGCATGATCCGCATCGTCAAACACATAGGATGTTGTTTGGTAGATGGGAACGGCACGGGCCTTGGTGGCCGGGTCTGGTTCCTGCCCGGCATGTAATTGCAATGTTTCATATCTATAGTTGGGTATTGATTTTGTTGCCATGGCAGATTCTCCTAATGTTATATATTAAAACTCATTCATTTGACCTATTTATTAACCACGAAGCACACGAAGGACACAAAGATATTTTATTGAATTTTAAAAAAAATATCATATTAAAATTGGAGCAGGAATTTCAGTTTAATTACGCTCTATCCAATTGTTATTATTAATCCTTCGTGCTCTTCGTGATCTTCGTGGTGAAAAATCAATATTCATAAATTTTTATAACAAAATTACTGGGTTTTATTTTTAGGCAAAAAAAAACCTCTTCAGGAAAGATTCCGGAAGAGGTTTATAATTTTCTCGCCTTATCTTTCCCCATGCCAGGGGCAGGATTTAGCACCTTTTTCCCTTTTGTTAATGGGAACGGTTGCTAAGGCTTCACAGGGCCTGATCCCTCCACCTTTCCTGATAAAGTACTATTTGTTAAATAATACTATTATTTCTTAATCAGTTACAATTTCTTTTAAAAATTATTGGCTTGAAAGGTAAGAAAGCTTCTGAAGTTTGTCAAGTCCGATTGAATATTTCGACATAAAAAAAGCCCTTCAACATCATTTAAATTCTGAGTTTCAATATCTTCGGATTAATCTCTATTCTTTGTAAATCGAGCAAGGATTAACGATTTATGATTTACGAATTGGAAACAAATAAATTAACCTGGATAATTCATCTCTCGCCCGTCTGCGCCGGGCAGGCCGGGCAAGCAGGAGTAGACTGAAACTGATTTGCACGGATTAAAACTAAAATAATAATAATTTTTAAATAAAATCTGTGGACTATTTTTTTCTTTGTTTGCAGCCCTGTGCGACGCTATGCTATTGTAGCCAAAAACTTTGTTATTTCCGCGGCGGATCGCCGGGGCGATTAGCAAAATTTTTACAAACTGAATATATTCATTTAAAGCAGAGACCGCAGAGATTTTTTTATAGTACATCTTTTAATTCGTGAAAATTCGTGGACTTCTTTTTTGTATTGCAGCAATAGGCTGCGTTATTAATAGATCAGGTTAATTATATTTAGATACATAATTTATTATAATTACATAAAAAGTTTATTATATTAAGCCTTATTCACTATAATGGATACTTGAGCTGATAAAAAAAATTTCAAAATATCTCGAATCGCTCAGATAGGATGACAATATCTTATGCCAAAAGATCTTAAAAGAATAATTGTTACTGGAGCTTCGGGTATTATTGGCCGATATTTTATTGAGGCTGTAAAAGAACGGTTTATTATATATGCAATAGCCAGACGTTCACAAATACAAGCGGGGATTGATTCACATCCCAATATTAAATGGATTCAGGTAGATATTGGGGATTGGGCCTCCTTGAAAAAAGTAATGTTTAGAATAAAAGAGCATGGTGGCGCGGATTGTATACTTCACCTGGCGGCTTATTACGATTTTACCTACAAAAATAATCCTGAATATAACCGAACGAATGTAAATGGAACCCGCCATATGCTTGAACAGGCCAAGTGGCTTTGTGTAAGGCATTTTATTTTTATCAGTTCACTCACGGTATCAAAATTTCCACAGTCCGGAAAGCGGATCGATGAGCAAAGCTTACCAGATGCAGAGTTTCCTTACGCCAGGAGTAAGCGCCTTGGTGAGGAGATGGCGGGAGAATATTCGACCTGGTTTTCTGTTTCAATTGTACGCTTGGCTGCCGTATTTAGTGACTGGTGTGAATATGGACCGTTGTATAAATTCCTCTGCACCTGGCTTTCGAAAAAATGGAACGCTAAAATTCTTGCAGGTCATGGTGAGTCCAGTATAACATATATTCATATAAATGACGTTATAAAAATCTTTCTGAAAATTATTTACACAAGCAATTCTCATCCATCGGTAAATTATTATATTGCCAGTCCAAATGATTCAATTTCCCATCGTGAATTGTTTAAGGTTGCAACCCGCTATTATTGGGGAAAAACGATCAAGCCCGTTTATATTCCAAAGATATTTGCCTATGGGGGAGTGATCATTCGTAATCTGTGGGGACGTTTAGTTAGACAAATGCCATTTGAGCGGTTGTGGATGTTGCAATATGTCGATAAAAAATTAGAAGTAGATTCATTTCATACTCAAAAAGTACTGTCCTGGAAACCAACCCCAAGATACAGATTGAAACGAAGATTACTTTTCTTGATTGAGAAAATGAAAATCGAACCTTATGATTGGCATGCAAAGAATGAGGCCATAATAAATCGTGATTTTATGAGACCTAACCTTATAATATATGAAGGGATTATGGCCATAAAAGATGAAGTAGTCTCGAAGTATATTGATTATCTTCTTTCACCAGAAAACAAGCAGAAATTCAAACACTATGCACAAATAGAAAAAGATGATCTCTCCTGGTCAGTGAATATTATCTATCAATTTCTTGCGGCAGCCGTGCGCACAGGTGACCGAATGCTTATGCTAAATTATATTCAAGAACTTTCTATAATGCGCCATAAAGAAGGATTCAGCTGTTCTGAGGTATATCATGCACTTTCAGGTTTAAATGATATTGTTACATCTTTGCTTCAATCCAAAGCGGAATTGAGAAGCATAAAGGATCAAATTTATGATTATGTATCTATCCCCATTCAATTTGCATTGGATGAAATAGAGGATCTTTTTGAGCGTATTGATCATCAACTGCCGGCGACAACAGTTGAACCCGTTGATTTTGTCCCCACTTCGATGGAGATTACTGATCTAGAAAATTTGATCATACAACTCGATTCCTTCTACCAACCTATCGAAGGCAATGATATACATTCAAAGACAAGCACAAAATCCGATTCTGATTGTAATTGAAAAAACTATGATATTAATTAAACAAATTTTTAAATAAGAAAAATAAAAATTATGCGAATACGTACGAGATTTATCATTGCTTTTATGATCATTATTTTATTAATGACGATTACAATATTAATCGTCATTAAACAACAAAATATTATGAGAAGTTCTTTTTTTATAATCGAGAAAATAAACAAAACAGAATTATTATTACTGGAGTGCAGAAGGCAAGAAAAAAATTATTTATTGAGGCAAGATCTATCAAGTACCACTCTTTTTAATACAAATTTAGCCGAATTTATACATTCTACACAACAACTTAAAGAAGAAATAAATGATATCATTTTAGTTAATCATTTAAATTCCCTTGAAAAGAAAACTATGCAGTACGGGGATCTTTTTCGAAGGATAATAAAAAAGTATAAAGATGATTATGTTCCTGATACGAATGATAGAGAAATGGATCGGCTTATTCAAGAGACCGTGGCGACAGCAAGAGAGTGTCATTCAATTGTTGCTGAAATTAAAGAATTCGTATTTTTAAAAATTGAAAATGCAAATGCAGCCGCACAATATATTAGTATCACCTCAATATTATTAGGTCTTTTAATCTCTTTTATTGTGGTTTATTTATTGTGTGGAATTACAGTTAAACCACTGGAGCAATTGCAAAAACTTGCTGAAAAAGTGAGCACTGCTGATATTCAGGACATTGATATTGAATTTAGTGATATGGAAATGAAAAATTTTAATAGCAAAGAAACCCATGATTTAGCAACCTCGATTCAACGAATGATTACCAGCTTACGTTTCTTAGTATCGAGTGAAAGAGGATTAATGGATGATTACCATATGACTATTGTTGTATTGGTTAATAAGGCCATGGGACCTGCCGGATGGTCTGTAATAGAAAGAGCACATAAATCTGCTGGGTTTAGTTCATTCTCAGAAGTCAATCCATCAAATATAGGGGAATTTCTCTCAAAACTTCAAAATGAGGGGCTAAAATTAATTCCAAATGAGAGGGTTCATATGCTAATTACCGCAATCCAGCGATTGAATATGTAATTAAATAAATTGAACCGACCGATCATACAATGATTTATTTACATTAATAATTTTTCAAAAGTTAAAAAAAACAGATCTGGATTAACAGCCTTTACAAAAAAATCACTGACAAAATAGATGAGGGAAAGTATTTGACAAAATATTCACGATGATGTATATTTATAAAAATACTAATAAAACATGGTCCAATGATGATTTTGCTTTTAATAACCTTACATTTTCACTTCACTACCCATCGACATCTTCATACGATGTCAGATAAGACCGGGGAAGGACCGTCAGATTATAATTAAGATAAAAGCATATATATTTGATATAAAAGCCCGGTTCCTTCAGAGTCGGGTTTTTTTTATGTGGATGGGGAGATAGATTAAACCTGATTTATTCATACCGCAGCATATTGCTGCAAACAAAAAAAGAATTTGTCCACGGATTTCCCCCGTAAGACAGGGCAGGCCGGATTAACACGGATTTTCTTCTTATCCAATATTCATGAAACATTAATTTTAAATATGTGAGACTCAGATGTTAACCTTAGCCGTACAAAAATCAGGAAGACTGAACGAGCAAACGGAAAAGTTGCTCAAAGATTGCGGTATCTCCTTTATTCATGGAAGAAATGATAAACTGAAAGCGATTGCCTCAAATTTTCCTCTGCAAATATTATATCTCCGGGATGATGATATCCCTGAATGTATTGCAGATGCTGCCGCAGATATAGGCATTGTCGGAGAAAATGTTTATGTGGAAAAAGGAAAGTCTTTAAAGATAAGTAAGCGCTTAGGCTTTGCAAAATGCCGGCTTGCCATCGCTATCCCGAAGCAGATGGTCTATAAGGATATTAAAGATTTAAATGGCCTTAGTATTGCCACCTCATATCCTAATATTCTAAAGAAATTCTCTGATAAAAAAGGATTGAAAGTGTCTATTCACCAAATTAGTGGCTCTGTTGAAATCGCACCGGGTGTTGGTATGGCAGATGCCATATTCGACATTGTCAGTACCGGCAGTACGCTGATAAGTAACGGTTTGAAAGAAGTCGAAACCGTGATGAACTCGGAGGCCGTTCTTCTCATTCATCCGAAATTAAACAAAGAGAAGGAAGCCATTCTTGAAAAATTAAATTTTCGGATAAGTGCCGTAAAAAAAGCACGAAATTATAAATACATTTTGCTTAACACGCCCAATGACAAGATTGATGAAATCTGCCAGATATTACCGGGAATGAAAAGTCCTACGATAATGCCGATTGCCCTGGAAAACTGGAGTTCTTTGCATTCGGTAATCCGGGAAGATGATTTCTGGCAAAGTATTGAAAAACTAAAAAACGCAGGAGCGCAGGGTATCCTGATAATTCCCATTGAAAAAATGATCATATAGACCTGTCCGGTAAGATTTTTTTGCCAGGATAACAGGATAATAAAATGGTTTAGAGATTAAATAAACATAGAGACTTGATTTAAAGAACTCACCCTAAATCCCTCTCTTGGAAAGAGAGGGACTTTAGGGAGCCCCTTCTCTTTTCAAGAGAAGGGGTTTGGGGATGAGTTCTATAATCGTTAATTAAATCAATTTTTTAAACCATGCATTAATAATATCAAATCATGAGTGTCCGGTAAAAAACTTTAATCATTAGCAATTAACACCGGAATATCAAATGGTCTAGGGATTTAATAAACAAAAAGACTTAAATCAAAAAACTAATCCGAAATCTCTTTCGTCATCCTAAATAAAGTCGAAGGAATGAGAAAATTTAACTATATAACTGTCCCGCTAGGGACAAAATATTTATAGCAATCATATTATCCAATATTCTAAAGTCCCGGTGGGGATGAAATATTAAAAACATGGCCAATACCTGCACATTAATGTTTTCATTGGCTATAGAGCACACCAATTAATACCGGAGTTGTTGAATCGTTTTGACATACTTTATAATGAGAGATATATTTTAAAAGATGTTGAGTCAAAATTACGTCCCTGACGGGACTAGGCTTTTTTTATGAATTGTTTTTGCTATAAATATAATGTCCCTAACGGGACATAAAAGTGTATACATTGTGTTTAATAATAGAAATTATCAATATTATCAGTACTATCGAAATTTTTAAATCGTGCATTTATAATATCAATTAATAAAATAACATTGAGTATAAATCATGGAAATAATCCTTAATCCTGAAAGAAATACCTGGTCTTCCATATTGCAAAGACCGGGGCCACAAATGGAAACTATGGATAATGAAATCGCTATCATTATGAATGCGGTGAAGACAGAGGGTGACAGGGCACTAATTCGATTTACAAAAGAGTTTGATAAAGTCGCATTGGAACATTTGAATGTGACTGCAGATGAGATCGCTAAGGCTGGATCAGATATAGATGCATCGCTTAAATCAGCGATTGAAGTGGCCATTAGAAATATCGAAATATTTCACCGGCAACAACTTATCGAAGAAAAAAAAGTTGAAACCAGCCCCGGTGTCATTTGCTGGCGCAAGAATATACCGATCGAAAAAGTTGGATTTTATATTCCGGGGGGTAACGCGCCGCTATTTTCGACGGTTATCATGCTTGCCGTTCCGGCAGCGATTGCCGGTTGTTCGGAAATAATATTATGCACCCCACCGGATCGAAACGGTGTTATCCATCCGGCTATTCTTTATACGGCCGACCGTTTAGGTATTAAGAAAATATTTAAAGTGGGAGGAGCACAAGCGATTGCGGCTATGGCTTATGGAACGGGGACTGTCCCCGGGGTCTATAAGATTTTTGGTCCTGGCAACCCGTACGTCACCGCAGCAAAAATGCGCGTGAGTATGGAGGGTGTGGCTATCGATATGCCCGCCGGACCCTCAGAGGTCCTTGTTTTAGCCGACCAATCGGCGAATCCGTCCTTTATTGCTGCTGATCTACTCTCACAGGCTGAACACGGTGTGGACAGTCAGGTATTGTTGATAACCAATCAAATGGAAATGATCAAAGCTGTCCAGGCGGCTGTTGAAAAACAATTGCTGCAAATACCCAGGCATGATTTAATAAATTCTTCGCTGGAAAACAGCAAGATGATCCTGGTTGAAGATCTTGATATCGGGATAGATATGATTAATGAATATGCCCCGGAACATCTGATTTTGATGGTTAAAGATCCGGATCAGGTTTCAGATAAAATAATTAACGCAGGATCGGTTTTTTTGGGTAATTATTCACCGGAATCAGCGGGTGACTATGCCTCCGGTACAAATCACGTTTTAGCAACCAATGGATTCGCGCGCAGTTTTAGCGGCGTATCCGTCGATTGCTTTTTGAAAAAAATAACCTATCAGAAAATTAGTCCCCGGGGATTGCAGGAAATTGGACCAGCTATCGAAATAATGGCAGAATCTGAACAGTTAATGGCCCATAAACAAGCCGTTTCCATTCGCTTAGAGCAGTTGATAGAGTCAAAAGTTCCAGGGAAAAATGGGATTAAAAGATGAAACCACCACGCCAGTGGGCGGGCAGGCAGAGCCCACAGAGAAATACTCTGAGCCCACCCCGTGGGACCGGATCTAAAGACCAGTAGACCATAATCGTCAAACTAAGAGAATTTTAATATAATTTTAAAAATTAAACACAATGATCACAAAGAAGGCATCCTTCGACCTATAGGTCTTCAGGATAGGCGCCGGTCACAAAGATAAAAACTAGTATAAAAACTTTATGTCCTTTGTGGTTATTTTTGACCCTACCGAGTAGATAAAAAGGGAATATAATGAAAATTAAGGACCTTTTGAGGGATAATATCAGACATTTTACTCCCTATCGTTCGGCACGTGAAGAATACAATGGTAGTGAGGGAATATTCCTTGATGCCAATGAAAATTCACTGGGATCGGTCAGTCTGGAAAGGGCCAACCGTTACCCGGATCCCTATCAATGGCAGTTAAAGAAAAAAATCGCCGCTTTAAAGAATCTCTCTGAAGATCAGATATTTCTTGGCAATGGCAGTGACGAAGCGATCGATTTGTTGATCCGCGCCTTTTGTCAACCGGGCAAAGACGAGATTTTATTGATGCCGCCGACCTATGGCATGTATGGGGTGTGCGCAGATCTGAATGATATCAAAAAAATCACTATTCCGCTTACTGAGGCCTTTGCTATTGATCTCCCGGCCGTGCTGACAACTCTCTCAAAAAATGTTAAACTGGTCTTTATCTGCTCACCGAACAATCCCAGCGGAAATTGTTTTGAACATCAAACCATTAAAACTATTCTGCAAAAGTTTAAAGGATTGGTTGTTATCGATGAAGCCTATATTGATTTTTCCCCAGAATCCGGTTGGATGATGAATCTGGGAAAATATGAAAATCTGATTATCCTGCAGACCTTTTCAAAGGCCTGGGGTATGGCAGGATTACGCCTGGGAATGGCGATTGCCCACCCCTCAATAATTAATATTTTGAATCACATAAAATATCCCTATAATATCAACATATTGACGCAGCAAGCGGCATTAAAAGCTTTAGAAAAACCTGAGAAGAAAGACCAATTTGTAAAAGAGATTCTAGAACAACGATACTCTTTGATTGAATCACTATCTTCAATGGATATTGTTGAAAAGATCCACCCGTCGGATGCTAATTTTTTACTGGTTCGGTTCAGGGATTCGCAAAAGATATTTCAGTCCTTACTGGACAAAGGAATCATCGTACGGGATCGGTCAGGTATGATCCATTGTAGCAATTGTCTGCGGATCACCGTAGGAACGGCTGAAGAAAATAAAATATTAATTGATTTCTTGCAAAAGGGGATTACATAGAATTTGCCCATGGAAGCAGACGCAAAATCTATTCCCCCTTAGAAAAGGGGGTTAGGGGGTTGTAAATAAATAACATAGAAGAGTATATATCCCCCTTAGTCCCCCTTTACCAAGGGGGAGACAGAGCGTTCATACTTTAACAGCTGTGGGAATAAAGAGAATCTGCAACTGCCCATTCGAAGGGGAGATATCTTTATACTCTTTAAAAATAATAACTCAAGTTGAAAATAGTTTTTAATTTGGACACTATAAAAAAATGGGAAGAAATGAAAAAAATATTATTTATTGACAGAGATGGTACTATTTTAGTTGAACCAGCGGATAAGCAAATAGATTCTCTGGAGAAAATGGAATTTTATCCCGGGGTCATTGTGAATTTACATCGTATTGCTTCCGAATTAGACTATGAATTGGTTATGGTAAGCAATCAGGATGGTCTTGGTACAAGATCTTTTCCTGAGGATACATTCTGGCCGGTACAAAACAAAATGTTGAAAATTCTTGAAAGTGAGGGTATACACTTTAAGAATA
This sequence comes from uncultured Calditrichota bacterium, assembly GCA_964489835.1. Taxonomy (GTDB): domain Bacteria; phylum Calditrichota; class Calditrichia; order JAJRVZ01; family JAJRVZ01; genus CAZBBC01. Next base: position 23,520 of record CAZBBC010000010.1, on the reverse strand, counting down.
TCATCATCGATCGTAGTCTTCCCCATGAAAACAAGCCAACAAGAAAGCCGGGGACAGACCTGCTGAAAAAATACATGAAGGGTAAATATAATCTGAAAGATTCCTATGTCATTGGTGATCGACTTACCGATGTTCAATTGGCCGACAATTTAGGAGCGAGAGCGATTATTCTAGGAGGGAGAGTGGAAGCGGACGGTTCGGCTGCTCTGGTAACGAAAGATTGGAAAGAAGTTTATCAATTCCTGCGGTTCCCCGATCGTATAGCAGAAGCAAAACGAACCACCAAAGAAACGGATATATCCGTCCTCTTAAATTTGGATGGAAAAGGAGGTTCCGAGGTAAAGACGGGCATTGGTTTTTTTGATCACATGCTTGATTTATTTGCCAAACACTCATTATGTGATCTGCGGATTTCCGTAAAAGGTGATTTGCACGTCGATGAACACCATACGGTTGAAGATACGGCCATCGCCCTTGGTGAGGCGGCTCAAAAGGCGATGGGGAAGAAAACCGGTATTGAACGTTATGGTTTTATGTTACCAATGGATGAATCCATTTCCCGGGTAGCGATTGATCTTTCCGGTCGCAGTGAATTGGTGTGGAAAGTAAAATTTAAACGGGAACATATTGGGGATATGCCGACAGAGATGTTCTATCACTTTTTCAAATCCTTTGCTGATAGCGCAAAATGTAATATATATATCAATGCCAAAGGGAAAAATGAACATCACAAAATTGAGGCGATATTTAAAGCATTTGCCCGGGCATTTAGAATGGCTGTTCAGCGCGATCCCGGGAATAAGCAGATTCCCAGTACCAAAGGCCTCCTATGAAGGTTGCGATTGTTAAATATAATGCCGGTAATCTACATTCTGTCCGGCTTGCGCTGCAAAGATTAGGTATCGATCCGGTAGTTACCGATGACCGGCGGACGTTGATAAATTCTGATAAGGTCATTTTTCCCGGCGTTGGAGAGGCCCATTCGGCGATGACCTACTTGAACGAGAGAGAACTGTCTGAAATACTGATTTCTCTTGAACAGCCGTTTCTTGGTATCTGTCTTGGGCTGCAGCTGATGTGTCAATACTCGGAGGAAAACGATACGGAATGCTTAAATATGTTTCCGGTGGCGGTGAAAAAATTCCCATCCACCGGAAAGGTACCGCATATGGGATGGAATGCGTTATGTGAACTGAAGGGTAAAATGTTTGATAAAGTCAGTGAAGGCAGTTATGTTTATTTTGTTCACAGTTATTATGCGGAAAAAAATCCGTATGCGGTTGCCCAAACCTCGTATACGGTGGATTTTTCGTCTGCGATGCAAAAAGACAATTTCTATGCTTTACAATTTCATCCGGAAAAAAGCGCCCGGGTTGGTGAACAAATATTAAAAAACTTTCTTTCATTATGATGACAATTATACCAGCGATGGATATTATCGGGGGCAAATGCGTCAGGCTGACCCGGGGAGATTTTGATACTAAAAAAGTGTATGACAATGACCCGTTGGCGGTGGCGAAAAGATTTGAAGATATTGGCGTGAAGCATCTGCATATGGTTGATTTGGATGGGGCACGCCGGAAACGTATTGTCAATCATGACGTCCTGGAAAAAGTTGCCGCCCATACTTCCCTAAAGATTGATTTTGGTGGTGGAATCCAATCCGAGAACGATATCCGTGTGGCCTTTGATAGCGGAGCGAAACAAATTACCGCGGGAAGTATCGCGGTAAAAAATAAACCAATGGTAAAGTCCTGGCTGGACAGATATGGGGCAGAAAAAATTATTCTTGGTGCGGATGTTTCAAATCATAAAATTGTTATATCCGGATGGCAGGAACAGACGGACATTAATATAGAGTCTTTTCTGGATGAGCAGATGGCCTTAGGATTTAAATATGCCATCTGCACTGATGTCTCCAGGGATGGTGTGCTTCAGGGGCCAGCAGTCAGTCTCTACCGGGCACTAACAGATAAATTTCCTGAACTTCAACTTATTGCCAGCGGAGGCGTAAGTAAAATTGATGACCTTGTGTTGTTGGGTGAATCAGGGGTCAGCGGTGTTATTATTGGTAAGGCCCTTTATGAAGGCTATATTAAATTAGAGGAGTTAAGGCCTTTTTTATGTTAACCAAACGAATCATTCCCTGTCTGGACATTAAAGATGGCAAAACGGTCAAGGGTATTAATTTTGTAAAAATTCGTGAAGCCGGTGACCCGGTCTCCCTGGGGCAGGCTTATGCCGAGCAGGGAGCTGATGAACTTATATTTCTGGATATTACGGCGACTATCGAATATCGGGCCACTTTAGAACAACTGGTAAAAAAAGTTGCCCGTCATGTTAATATTCCTTTCACGGTTGGTGGTGGTATCCGTTCTGAGAAAGATGTTTCCATTTTGCTGGAGGCAGGGGCGGATAAAATTACCATCAATTCAGCCGCCGTAAGGAATCCGGATATGATCGATCGCCTGGCCGGTAATTTTGGCAGCCAGTGTGTGGTACTGGCCATTGATACGCATTTTAACGGTAAAAAATGGCAGGTGTACGTACATGGTGGTCGTACGCCTACCGATAAATGGACGGAAGAGTGGGCGAAAGAGGCGGTGGAGCGCGGTATCGGTGAGATCATGCTCACTTCAATGAATCATGATGGAACAAAAACGGGTTATGCTCTGGATATCACCCGTTCTTTGTCAGAAGCGTTACCGGTTCCGATCATTGCTTCCGGAGGGGCAGGAACCATGGAACATTTTGTCGATGTTTTTACTAAAGGAAAAGCAGATGCAGCATTGGCAGCAAGTATCTTCCATTTTGGTGAAATATCAATCCCGCAACTTAAAAAGTATTTAAATGAAAATAACATTTCGGTGCGATTATGACATTAGATTTTGAAAAAAATAATGGTTTAATACCGGTTATTGTTCAGGATGCCTCAACAGCAAAAGTACTTATGCTCGGTTTCATGAATCAGGAAGCCCTGGATAAGACGCGCCAAGAAGGGAAGGTGACATTTTTCAGCCGTTCCAGACAGACGTTGTGGACAAAAGGAGAAACATCCGGTAACTATTTATTATTTCGTGAGTTACTTGTGGATTGTGATCAGGATACGATCCTGATAAAAGCCATACCGACCGGTCCGGTTTGTCATACCGGTCAGGATACTTGTTTTGATGAGAAAAATCAAACGGGGATATCTTTTTTAGCAGATCTTGAAAAAATAATTCATCTGCGCAAATCAAATCCACCAAAAGGTTCTTATACAGCAAAATTATTTGCCGAAGGTATTAATAAAATTGCCCAAAAAGTTGGTGAGGAAGCAACGGAAACGATTATTGAAGCGGTCAGTGGTAATAATGCAAAACTAAAAGAAGAGTCGGCCGATTTGCTGTACCATCTTCTGGTTTTATTTGCCGAGAGAGGAATTCAATTAGGGGAAGTCGAGGAAGTTCTTGCTCAACGTCATCTAAAATAGAGTGATGGGCAACACGTTTTTATAAATTCTGCTTGCGTTTTTGAAGTTGCATACCGTATTGATTAAAATGTTAAACACGAAGCGCACGAAGTTATTAAATATTAACATAATTTTTGTGTTAACTTCGCTAAAGACTAAAGAATTATTAATATAAGATCTTCGTGACCTTCGTGGTAAAAATTATTTATATTCGTTCTTATTTGAATGGCCAGAGGCCGTCGCTCAACCAAGGGTGAGCCATAGGTTCTCTGTGGTTATTTTTTACACCACCTAAATTATTTAAAGGAAAGATCGTGAAAAAAACGAATCAGAAAATTCCTGTTGGCATACTTGGAGCAACGGGTAGTGTCGGACAGAAGTTTATTCAATTATTAGAGGATCATCCGTATTTTGAGGTGAGAGAAGTAGCAGCGTCGGAACGATCAGCAGGAAAAACATACGCAGATGCTGTTCATTGGTTTCTTCCGGGCAAAATTCCCGAAAAGATCAGACGGTTGAAAGTGAAACCCTGTGATCCCTCACTGAAATGTCGATTGGTTTTTTCCGGTCTGGACGCTTCTGTAGCCGGCGAAGTAGAAGAAAATCTTGCCAGGGCCGGTTACATCGTGGTATCGAATTCAAAAAATCACCGTTTTGACCCTTATGTTCCCTTGCTCATACCGGAAGTGAATGCCGATCATCTGGAATTATTAAACAAACAGGAATATACAGCGGGTAAAATTGTAACAAATCCAAATTGTTCGACCATCGGGCTGGTAATGGCCATAAAACCGTTACTAGATAATTTTGGTCTAAATCAATTAAATGTTGTTACATTGCAGGCAATATCGGGCGCGGGATTTCCGGGTGTAGCCGGTCTGTCTATTTTAGAAAACGCCATTCCGCACATTGCCGGTGAAGAACAAAAATTGGAGACAGAACCTCTGAAAATCTTAGGGCAGGTCGGTGAAAAGGGCATTGATTTATTACATCTACCGATCAGCGCTCAGTGTAATCGTATTCCGGTCATTGACGGTCATCTTTTATCGGTTCAGGTTTCCTTAAAAAGAAAAGCGAAGCGGGAAGAGGTGATTGCTTCATGGCAACAATTCAGAGGTGAACCACAAAGATTAAAACTACCTTCCGCTCCCGGTTTACCCATCCATTATTTTGAAGAAGCCGATTATCCGCAACCACGTCTGCATCGCAATTTGGAAAATGGTATGGCCGTATCCATCGGCAGGCTGCGTGAGTGCCCGCTTTTTGATTATAAATTCTCAGTACTTACACACAATACAGTTCGCGGTGCCGCTGGCGGCGCCATCCTTTGTGCAGAATTAATGAAGGCAAAAGGAATTTTATCCGCTATTTTCTGAATAGCTTTTTCACTGAGAGGTAAATATTTGAAAACTATTGTATGCCTCCATACCATGCTCCCCGATGTCTAAGCCCCGTATTTCTTCTTCCTCAGTTACTCTGATTCCCACCGTAGCCTTGAGCGCATGGAATAATCCAAAGGCGGCCAGAAAAGATAATGTTCCGACAGCGAAAATACCAATGATCTGGGGAAGTAAACCATAGTCATCTGAAAATATACCAACGGCCAGCGTACCCCAAATCCCGTTAACCAGATGTACCGAGATTGCACCTACCGGATCATCCAGGTGGACTTTGTCGATTAATTCAACGGCCAATACCACAATTGCACCGGCAACACCCCCAATAATTACTGCGGCGCTAATAGAAACCACATCTGCTCCTGCAGTAATACCGACCAATCCTGCAAGACATCCGTTAAGAACCATCGAAAGATCAGGCTTTTTCTGTACTGACCAGGATACGGTCATTGCACCTACTATTCCTGCTGCGGCGGCAAGACAAGTTGTGACCAGAACATAGGATACGACACCCGGATCAGCGGAAAGGACAGAACCACCGTTAAAACCGAACCATCCCAACCACAGCAAAAATACCCCGATGGCGGCCAATGGCATATTGTGCCCCATGATGGGCTTTATTGTACCATTCACATATTTCCCGTACCTAGGCCCCAGGACAATTACACCGGCAAGAGCCGCCCAACCTCCGACAGAATGTACCAAAGTTGATCCGGCAAAATCATGGAAATTTAATGAAGCCAGCCATCCGCCGCCCCAGGCCCAGGATCCGATAATGGGATAGAATATGGCAATATAGATGGTTGAAAAAATTAAAAAACTATTTAGCTTGATGCGTTCAGCCACCGCCCCCGATACAATAGTGGCTGCGGTTGCTGCAAACATTCCCTGAAACAGAAAATCAGTCCAATAGGTATATCCCGGATTATATACAGCAGTCAGGCCTGAAATATCTGTACCAATTCCGATCGATGTAATGCTAAGAACATTAGGGATAAGCCAGTGACTACCTGGATACATGATATTAAAACCGATCAGGGCATAGGTTAATAAACCGATGGATATGATCATTGTATTTTTAAATAGAATATTTACCGTATTTTTCGCTCTGGTTAATCCGGCTTCTAAAGAGGCAAATCCCAGGTGCATAATGAACACCAGAAAGATAGATACCATCATCCAAACATTATTGATTGTAAACATGGCATCAGCGGCTGTAATTGTATGCCCTGTGTGATTTGGATCCGCAAAGAGAGGTGTGGACATCGCCAGAATGATAAAAAGTAAGACAGATATAACAAGTGATTTATAATATTTCATGATTTTGCTCCAAATTGTATGTTTACTAACCAATGGCCAGACGACCCGTTTCCCCCGTGCGGATACGGATACATTCCTCCAAATTTTGTACAAAAATTTTTCCGTCACCGATTTCTCCGGTTTTGGCTCCTTCAATGATACCGGCCACAGTCTTATCGACAAACTTTTCGTTTACGGCTATCTCGAGACGAATCTTCTTAAGAAGGCTTACCTCAATGTCAGCTCCCCGGTAATTTTCGTGATATCCCTTTTCCTCTCCGCAACCAAGAGCATTGGTTATGGAAATTTTGTATACCTCCTTTTCATACAGTGCTTGTTTCACAGCATTTAGTTTTTCCGGTTGAATATAGGCAATAATTAATTTCATCATTGACTCCAGTAATTAATGGTTATAGCGGGAGTATCTTTCTAATTTTAATTCGTGAATTCTGATGTAACTAGCAATCCTTGTGCCAGTAATTAGAAAAGGCAGATAGGTATTTGAAAAACAATGAGTAAGACAAATATATAAAAGAAATTATTTACTCTAGATTATACACTTATGTAGTCAGGATATAAAATTATTACAATATTGTAACATTATAAAAAAGTCAATGGTGAAAATGCATGAGTAATTCGATCAATAGTGTGATTGATGTCATAGATAAGACTTGAAATTTTTTAAATTGTAGGGATAATTATGCGTTTCTTGTTAAAAACATTTGGTTTTGGGATTGAATAAACAAAGAGACTGGATTTGAATTTAACGCGCCATACATAATTGTAGTAATAAAATATTATTATACATAATTGTAGTAATAAAATATTATTATACATAATTGTAGTAACAACGATGGCCTCATCGGATGATGATCTGATATCCGGCAGCCCGGGTTGTTGCAGTTTAGATTGTTTTTAAGCAAAAATTCATTTGTGTGATCGATTAAGCAAAATGAATTCCCCCTTAGAAAAGGGGGTTAGGGGGTTGTAAATAAATAACATAGAAGAGTATATATCCCCCTTAGTCCCCCTTTATCAAGGGGGAAACAGATCATGCAATTTTGATAAATTGTGCCAATAAATCAAATCTGCAACAGCCCCTATTAAGGGGGAATAGACTATGCTTCAGTGAGTAGAAAAATGTATTTTTTCATTAAACTAACCTAATCTGCAACTCCATAAGCCAGTGGGGTTTAAATTCAAGCGGATATAAATCAGATTGCATATTTATGCATTATAGTGAAATAATATTTGCATCCATGTCTAAATTGCTTAAATTTGCAAAGTTATTTATTAAAAGAGAATGATTGAGAACATTTTGTTAAGAATAATACAACATATAATCCTTCCGATTTATCTGCACAGGCATACCGTTACCGGTATGACCGTTTCCTTTCTACGACGACCGTAGGTTATACGGTCCTCATATATCAAAATATTATATTCATATATCAACATTAGTACATCCTAATACTGTTTAGGGATCATTGAGTTATAACCAGATTAAAGGAGTCGTTACATGAATACTGAGCATCAAATACAGATTGTTATGGCATCAGATATGCATCTTAAATATGCAGAAGAAATATGCAAAGTTATAGAAGAGTCTTCCAAAGCCAGAGATACCGGTATTGCAAAAAGAAAACCCGCTTATATAGAGAAGAAAATATCAGAAGGAAAAGCGGTGATCGCGATCAGTGGTAATGGCACATTCGTTGGATTTTGCTATATTGAGTCCTGGGGTGCTGAAAAAAACTTTGTGGCAAATTCCGGATTGATTGTCGCCCCTGAATTCAGGCAATTGGGTATCGGTAAGTTGATTAAAAAGGCTGTCTTTGAATTATCTACGAAAAAGTTTCCCAATGCCCAATTATTTGGAATCACCACCAGTCCGGCGGTTATGAAGATTAATTATAGCCTGGGATATCGTCCGGTGACATTCTCTCAACTTACCGATGATGAAGAATTCTGGGCCGGGTGCAAAAGTTGTAAAAATTATGATATCCTGGAAAGAACCAATAAAAAATATTGCTTATGTACAGCGATGTTATATGATCCTTTAGAAAATGAAAAGAAAAAAACGGAAGAAAAAAAGCATGAAGAAAAAAGTAGTATTAGCCTTTAGCGGGGGATTAGATACTTCTTATTGTGCGCGATATTTATCGGATGAAAAGCATCTTGATGTTTATTCAGTTATTGTAAATACCGGGGGATTTTCCGAAAAAGAATTATTGGAAATAAAAAACAGAGCACTGGAATTGGGCGTGAAAAAACATGATTTCATTGATGTCTCTGAGAAATATTACTCGGATTGTATTCGGTATCTGATTTATGGTAACGTATTAAAACATGGAACCTATCCGTTGTCGGTAAGCGCTGAGCGAATTTTTCAGGCGATTGCCATTGCCGATTATGCTAATGAGATCAAAGCGGATTATATCGCCCATGGAAGCACAGGTGCCGGAAATGACCAGGTTCGTTTCGATATGATTTTTCAAATTCTTATTCCGCATATTGATATTTTAACACCAATTCGTGATCAGCAACTTTCCAGAGAAGAGGAAATTAACTATCTCGTCCAACATGGATTTAAAATGGCGTGGGAAGAAGCGCAATATTCAATCAATAAGGGATTATGGGGGACATCAATTGGAGGAAAAGAAACATTAACCTCGGATCTTGCTTTACCGGAAGAAGCTTTCCCAACCCCGGTCAGTCAATCAGATGATGACTCGCTTGATCTTGTATTTGAAAAAGGTAAAGTTGTCGGTTTTAATGATCGTCATCTTAATACGCCTGTTGAGACTATTCAGGCATTAAATGACCTGACATCTGCTTATGGTATTGGACGCGATATTCATGTCGGCGACACGATTATCGGCATCAAAGGTCGTGTAGGATTTGAGGCCGCCGCTCCCATTGTGATTATCAAGGCACATCAGGCTTTGGAAAAACATACCCTTACGAAATGGCAGATTTATTGGAAGGATCAACTGGCTAACTGGTACGGGATGCTCCTCCACGAGGGGCAATTTCTCGATCCGGTGATGCGTGATATTGAAGTATTCCTGCAAAGTTCTCAACAAACGGTCAATGGTATCGTGCATTTATTACTTTCACCCCACCGTTTTCAGATCACAGGTGTCACCAGCCCAAATGATTTAATGTCCCCTGAGTTCGGGGCTTACGGAGAGAAAAACCTGGCCTGGCGAGGGGAGGATGTCCGCGGTTTCGCCAGAATCTTAGCTAATCAGACGCGTATTTATCGATCTGTAAATAAAGAATTATGAATATGATTAATACAGGAATTGTTGGCGGAGCAGGATATACAGGCGGAGAGTTATTGCGAATACTCCTGAGACATCCGCAATGTGAAATATCTTTTATTTCGAGTCGCAGTCAGAATGGACGGCCGGTTTCCGATATCCATCCAGATCTAATTGGTGAAACAGATTTAAGTTTTTCATCTGAAATAAATGAAAGAGCAGATATTGTTTTCATGTGTATGGGACATGGTGAATCGAAAAAGTTCCTGAAGGAAACAAAATTTCCCAACCACATTAAAATTATTGATTTGAGTCAGGACTTCCGATTATCCAGTCCGGATAAGTATCCATTTGTATATGGTTTGCCTGAAATCAACCGGCTTCAGATTATGAATGCACAGTATATTGCTAATCCGGGTTGTTTTGCCACAGCGATTCAATTGGCGATACTCCCCCTGGCAGTAAAAAATCTACTAGTCAGTGATGTACATGTCACTGCTATCACTGGTTCTACAGGTGCTGGTCAAAATTTGACGCCGACTTCCCATTTTACCTGGCGAAGTTCCAATATATCTCTTTATAAACCATTTCATCATCAACATCTGGCTGAGATTTCCCAAACAATAATGTTTCTTCAGAAAGGGTTCGAACCGTCCATTCGTTTTCTGCCTTTTCGCGGTAATTTTACCCGTGGAATATTAGCTACTATTTATACTAAAATAAATTTTTCGCTGGAAGAAGCACGACAACTTTTTAACAATTATTATCAGCCACATCCTTTTATATATATCAGTGAAAAAAATCCGGACGTGAAACAGGTGGTGAACACCAATAAATCAATTCTTTATCTGGAAAAACATAAATCCGATTTGCTCGTTGTATGTGTGATTGATAATTTAGTAAAAGGTGCCGCCGGACAGGCGATACAGAATATGAATCTTATGTTCGGTTTGGAAGAAACCTGTGGTTTAAACCTTAAGCCAGTTGCATTCTAACTATTGGAGAGTTGTTTTGATGAAAGTTCTAAAATTTGGTGGTTCTTCCATTAGTTCGCCCGATAATATATTGCTTGTACTGGCAATTATAAAAGAAAAAGCGAATACTAAAGATCCGATTTCTGTTATTTTTTCAGCCTATGAAGGTATCACAGATCAACTGATTGAAATAGGTAAGTTGGCTGCGCAGGGAAACGAACGCTATACGGTTTTGTTCAAACAATTGAAGCAGCGGCATCTTGATACGGTCGCGGAATTGATCTCCCCCAAAAATAAGAGCGCCGTTATTTCCCAAATAAAGATTATGTTAAAAAATCTGGAGGAAATATTATATGGTGTATACCTTGTAAAGGAATTAACCAGAAAAACTCTTGATTATATTATGAGTTTTGGTGAACGATTCTCTGCTTTCACGATCAGCGAAAGTCTGATAGATCGAAAGGTCAAAAATAAATTTATTGACAGCCGCCAGGTTATCATCACGGATGATTACTTTGGCGCGGCCAGGGTTGATTTTAAAAAGACTAATAAAAATATCAGGGCAGCATTATCCGATCAGAATAATGTTTATATTATTACCGGATTTATCGCTTCAACCCCGGCAAATGAAACCACAACACTGGGTCGTGGAGGATCAGATTTTAGTGCTTCTATTTTTGGAGCGGCAGTGAACGCCAAAGAAATAGAAATTTGGACCGATGTCAACGGGGTTCTAACAGCAGATCCTAAAAAAGTCCCCAATGCTTTTTCCATCATGCAGATGACCTATGAAGAAGCCATGGAGCTTTCCCATTTTGGCGCAAAAGTTATTCACCCCCCAACGATGCAACCGGCGCTGGATAAAAATATACCCATACGTATAAAAAACACCTTTAATCCATCATTTGAGGGGACGCTAATAAGCAGAAAGGCGGCGCCAAATGGACATATTATACGAGGATTGTCTTCCATCGATAATGTTTCCCTGCTTCAAATACAGGGCAGTGGAATGGTTGGGGTAAAAGGAATAGCAGAGCGCATCTTTAGGGCACTGGCTTCTGAAAACATCAATATTATTCTTATTTCACAAGCCTCCTCCGAGCATTCTATTTGTTTCGGTGTTTTACCCGATTGGGCTAAAATAGCAAAATCGGCATTGGAAAAAGAGTTAGCATATGAAATTCATTATGGCCGGATTAACGAACCTGCCATCGAGCCGGATATGTCTATCATAGCTGTGGTTGGCGAGAATATGCGCAAGACTAAAGGTATTGCCGGTCGGGTGTTCCAAACATTGGGCAGGAATGGTGTAAATATCTCTGCCATCGCCCAGGGTTCCTCAGAATTAAATATATCCATGGTCATTGCCCGCAGCGAAGAGGCGAAAGCACTGAAAGCCATTCATGATACATTTTTTATGCCTGCTAAGAAAATATTAAATCTTTTCATTGTCGGCACCGGTTTGATCGGAGGAACCTTTTTGGAGCAACTGAAAAAACAGGAACAGATTCTTGTAGACCTTTATCGAACCTCGGTTAGAGTAATTGCAGTAGCCAATATTAAAAAAATGATCTTTAATAGTAATGGCCTGACGCTTGATTGTTGGAAAGATGATTTGAATAATTCCACGGAAAAATCGGATTTTAACAGATTTATAAAGAAAATGAAGGCACTCTCCTTGCCAAATAGTGTTTTCGTCGATTGCACTGTTAGTGAATCCATTGCTGCACGATATCCGGATATTTTGAATTTATCGATTTCAATTGTCACCCCGAATAAAATAGCCAATTCGCAGTCATTTGAAAATTATGAGAAACTTCGTGGTCTCAGTCGAAAGAATTATGTTCAATTTTTATATGAGACAAATGTGGGAGCGGGTTTGCCGGTTATTGATACGATTAAAAATATGACAGCCAGTGGGGATAAAATATTTAAGATTGAGGGCATATTATCCGGTACCTTGAGTTATTTATTTAACACATTTAATGGTAGTGTCCCATTCAGTCAGGTCGTATTAGGGGCGAAAGAAAAAGGATATACTGAACCGGATGTGCGGCAGGATCTAAATGGTATGGATGTTGCCCGTAAGTTGCTGATTTTGATTCGGGAAGCCGGTTATCCAATGGAGCTGAGTGATATTGAACTGACGAGTTTGCTTCCGGAAGAGGCGCGTACTGCGAATTCTCTTCAGAAGGTCATTTCTATTTTACAGAAATATGATGAGGATTATGAAGTAAGACGTCAGAATGCAGCAAATGAAGGAAAAGTTTTACGTTATGTTGCCCGTTATGAGGCAGGAAAAGCAAGTATATCCCTGATGGAAGTAGGCGTCTCAAATCCGTTCTATTCCCTAAGCGGGAGTGAAAATATTATTGCTATATATTCAGAATATTATCGGGAAAATCCACTGGTGGTCAAAGGGCCCGGCGCAGGAGCCTCGGTTACTGCTGCAGGAGTTCTTTCTGATGTGTTGCGTATTACCAATTGGGTTGAGTAATCGGGATATTTTCTATTTGCAAACATGGATCTCAAGATTTCATTATATCGCATAGGGATATTTTGAAAATTAATTGAAGGTGACGATAAAAATTTAAATCGTTGACAACATCCTTGCGTTTGGTAAAAGGCGATAAAAGATGAAAAGGCTAAGGATTATAAAAATAGGTGGGCAGGTTGTTGAAAACAAAATAGAATTAAAGAATTTTCTAAAAGCTTTTGCTAATGTAGATTCCCCAAAAATTCTTGTCCATGGGGGTGGTAAAACAGCTACAAAATTTTCTAAGAAATATAATATCACTTCAAAAATGATTGACGGTCGCCGGATTACTGATGCGGAATCATTAAAAGTTGTGCAAATGGTTTATGCCGGTTTAATTAATAAAAATATTGTGGCTATACTGCAGGGAATGGACTGTCAGACCATCGGATTGAGTGGGGCTGATTGTAATACGCTCCTGGCTGAAAAGCGACCCGTGGTTGATATCGATTACGGTTTTGTGGGTGATATCATCCGTGTGAATACAGAAATAATCATTAAATTAATCAATTTTAAAATGGTACCGGTGTTTTGTGCCCTCACCCATGACGGTAAAGGGCAACTATTGAATACCAATGCCGACTCTATCACAACAGAATTAGGCATGGCCCTTGCCGATAAATTTGCTGTAGATCTGGTTTTCTGCTTTGAAAAACAGGGTGTCTTAAAAAATATCAATGATGAAAATTCGGTTGTACCCTCGATTAATACCCAAAATTATACTCGATTGAAGAAAGAAGGAATTATTTCCGCCGGAATGATACCAAAAATTGACAATGCATTCAGGGCGCTCAGAGGGGGTGTCGGGAATGTGTATATCACACATTTCCATTCATTAACAGATATATTCCGCCTTGATAATCGCAAAGGTACACGAATTTTTTTAGAATAATCCGAAGAAACATGATGATTAATGAATTATTCAACACGTCTGTTAGCCTGCTCAAGGATCTGATTTCTACCCCGTCTCTTAGTGGGGAAGAAAGTAAAACGGCAGAAATCATAAAAAAGTCATTGGAATCTGCAGGCATTAAGACCCAACGCAAGCATAATAACATCTATGCTTTTAATCGTGATTACCGTCCGGAAAAACCAACGATACTCTTGAACTCACATCATGATACGGTAAAAGCTAGCGCTGGCTGGACGGTGAATCCTTTTCAACCAATTCTCAGGGATGGTAAATTGATTGGATTGGGAAGTAATGATGACGGTGCCTCCCTGGTTTCATTAATGGCCGTTTTTAAATATTTTTATGATCGGCAGGATCTGAACCACAATCTGGTTCTGGCAGTTACAGGAGAAGAGGAAAATTCCGGTATTAAAGGAATTCGTGCGATACTTTCTGAGATTGGCGGTATTAGTTTGGCAGTTGTTGGTGAACCGACGGGTATGAAAATGGCGATAGCTGAAAAGGGATTGATGGTATTGCGTTGTCAGGTAAAAGGTGTGTCCGGGCATGCAGCGCGGGATATAGGAGAAAACGCCATCTTAAATGCAATCGAAGATATCCGATGGTTTAGTTCGTTTGAATTTCCCAAGACTTCATCTTTGCTTGGTCCGGTTAAGATGACCGTAACAATGATTCAGGCAGGATCCCAGCATAACGTTATTCCGGATCGTTGTGATTTTACCGTTGATATCCGTACAACGGATGTATACTCGAATAAGGAAATTCTTGATGTTATCAGGGGATATACGGCCAGTACAGTTGCTGAACCGTCGCTTGATCTTAATCCGTCAAAAATTTCTGAAAATCATCCGTTTGTTAAGGTTGCATTGCAGGCAGGGATTCATACTTTTGGATCGCCGACCCTTTCCGATCAGACGTTTATTAACGCACCATCCGTTAAAATAGGACCTGGAATGTCGGAGCGTTCGCACACGGCGGATGAATTCGTATATATTTCAGAAATCGAAGAGGGGATAAAAGTATATATTGATCTTTTTACAAATTTTCTAAAAAAATGAAATAAGTTTACAATGAAAAAGAAACTCTGGGAAAAAGAAACAAAGCTGGATAAAGGGATTGAAGGGTTTACCATCGGACGCGATAACGACCTGGATATGTATCTTGCGGAATTCGATGTGATCGGTTCAATCGCGCATATTACGATGCTTCATTCCGTGGATTTATTAACAGGTGATGAACTACAGGCCTTAAAAAAAGGACTTGTAGAAATATATTATGAAATCAGCGATAAGAATTTTAAAATTGAAGAAGGGATCGAAGATATTCATTCCCAGATCGAATTGGCCCTCACTGAAAGACTTGGAAATATTGGTAAGAAAATTCATAGCGGACGTTCACGCAATGATCAGGTGCTATTGGATTTAAAAATGTTTATACGACGGGAGATAAAGAACATCGTAAATGGATCTACAGAATTATTCAATGAATTGATAATGTTGAGTGAACGCTATAAAGCAGTGGGAATGCCTGGGTATACGCACACACAGGCAGCCATGCCATCTTCCTTTGGTATGTGGTTTGCTGCCTTTGCGGAGAGTCTGGTGGATGATTTGATTCAACTAGCGGCTGCATATAAAATTGTCAATAAAAATCCATTGGGATCAGCAGCCGGTTATGGTTCATCTTTTCCGCTAAATCGAAAAATGACAACAGAATTATTGGGCTTTGATGATATGAATTATAATTCAATGTATGCACAGATCGGGCGGGGAAAAAGTGAAAGAGTCACCAGTCAATCAGTGGCATCACTAGCCGATACATGTGCCCGGATAGCTACAGATATTATTCTTTTTATTTCTCCGAATTATAATTTCATTTCCTTCCCGGATGAGATGACAACCGGTTCAAGCATCATGCCGCACAAGAAAAATCCCGATTTATTCGAATTAATCAGAGCAAAATGTAACCGTATGAAAGTATTACCCAATGAAATAATGATGATAACTACAAATTTAATGTCCGGTTATCACCGGGATTTACAAATTATTAAGGAAAATTTTATACCGGCAATTTTTGAGATAAAAGACTGTCTCCAGATGTTGAGTCATGCATTAAAAAACATTAAAGTACGTGATAATATACTCAAAGAGGAAAAGTATTCAAATATATTTAGTGTAGAAGAAATAAATCGCCTGGTCATGCAAGGTATGCCATTTCGGGAAGCTTATGATAAAGTGGCAGCAGTAATCGAAAGTGGGCAATTTAAGAAACCGATCGAAATGTCTTACACGCACGAAGGAAGTATCGGAAATCTTTGTAATAAACAGATAAAAGTGGCAATGAATAAAGTACTGAGTAGCTTTAATTTTGATAAGGCCGATCAGGCGCTGGATAAACTGCTGGAGGGATAAAACTCTTACCGGGCGCAGGAAAGGGACTTATATTTGTTGAAACCGAGTTTCATTTATAATAGATCATGTGGTCCCCTAATAAATAAGAACGAATTGATAACAAAACGATGCTAAATAGCATCATCGGTTCGTTAAGAGAAATACAGAATTTTCAGACATAGCAGTATACAGGAATAACGGATGGGAAAAAATAAACAAGGATTATATGATCCATTCTATGAACACGATGCTTGTGGCGTGGGATTTGTTGTAAATATTAATGGAGACCGGTGTCATTATATCATTGAGGATGGACTGACGGTTTTACATAATCTGGAGCATCGTGGAGCGGTTGGAAGCGACCAAAAAACAGGCGATGGTGCGGGGATGCTCTTACAAATTCCAGATCAATTCTTTCGCAAAGTGCTTGATTTTGAATTGCCGGCAGAAGGTCTGTACGGAGTCGGTTTTCTTTTTTTACCCCAGGATAAAGAAAAACTGCAAAAAGCCTGTGAAATGATTTCAGGCATAACAGAACGTGAAGGGGGGACTGTTTTAGGATGGCGCCAGGTTCCCACTAATCCTGATTGTCTGGGAGAAATTGCCCGTGAGTCGATGCCTGCCTTCCGACAGGTTTTTATTTCATTTAAGGGGCTGAAAGGCGATGTCCTTGACCGTAAATATTACATTCTGAGAAAATGTCTTGAAAATGAAGCCAATAAATTGGGTTGGGGAATGGACGAATTCAGTATTCCGTCTTTATCCAGGCGGACCATTATCTATAAAGGCATGTTTGTGTCGATCCAATTTGCAGCTTTTTACCCAGATCTGAAGGATATTGATTTTATTAGTGCTATCTCCATGGTACACCAGCGGTATAGTACAAACACTTTTCCTTCCTGGCCTTTAGCCCAGCCTTTTCGATTTATTGCACACAACGGTGAAATCAATACACTGCGTGGCAATATTAATAAAATAATGATCAGAGACGATACATTATCTTCACCTCTGTTTGGTGATGATATTGAAAAATTGTTTCCGATACTAAATGTGAAAGCCAGTGATTCTGCCATCTTTGATAATGTATTTGAGTTACTAACAATGGGCGGACGCGCAATGGAACATGCGATGATGATGATGGTGCCTGAGTCTTTCGGTCTCCAATATCATATCAGTCAGGATAAGAGAGCATTCTATGAATATCACATGTCTATTATGGATCCATGGGATGGTCCGGCGGCTTTTACATTTTGCGATGGGGTAAAAATTGGTGCCCATTTAGATCGAAATGGTCTCCGTCCGTTACGCTATCTTATTACCAAAAGTGGAAAGGTTGTGATGGCATCAGAAACCGGGGTACTGGATATTGACCCGGCAGATGTTCGTGAAAAAGGAAAATTAGGGCCTGGAAAAATGTTTTTGGTTGATACGGAACGCAAACGTGTAATCCGTAATAATGAAATTAAATCAGCCATTTCCCGCTGGAAACCTTACCGGCGCTGGCTGGAGGAAAACAGGATCGAACTCAAAGGACTGTTTCAGGTTCCGGCAAAAATAAATTTAGATGGAACGGGTCTATCGATTCGTCAACACACCTTTGGTTATACACTGGAAGACCTGAAAGTTATAATCACACCAATGGTGAAAAATTCGCAGGAGCCAATCGGATCTATGGGTAATGACGCTGCACTGGCCATTTTATCCGAGCAGCCACAACTTTTATATAATTACTTCCGGCAAAGGTTTGCTCAGGTTACCAACCCGCCGATTGATCCCTACAGGGAGACCCTGGTGATGTCCCTATCCAGTTTTGTGGGCAGACAGCATAATCTTTTAGAGGAATCGCCGCAACATTGCTGCCAGTTAAAACTTTCAAACCCAACATTAACTAATGAGGACATTGATCGTCTAAAAAATTCAAATATGCCGGGATTCCGAGTCGGTGTCGTACCCATTCTTTTCGAGGCAGAAGCGGGATGTCTTGAAAAGGGTTTGCAAAAGTTATGCTTGGAAACAGAAAGGATGGTTGATGAAGGATTTTCAATGATCATCCTTAGTGATCGTGAGATTAGTGCCGGGATGGCTGCCATACCGGCGCTATTAGCTATATCCAAAGTACATCATCATCTGGTTCGGAGCGGTAAACGACGACTGACAGCATTGATACTTGAAACAGGCGAGGCGCGGGAGGTTCATCATTTTGCGACTTTGCTTTCTTATGGTGCCAGTGGTGTTAATCCCTATCTTGTGTTTGAATCGGTTGTTGATTTACAAAATCGAGGATATCTAAATCATTCGTTATCTTTGCCGACAGCTACCATGCATTATATCACAGCAGTGAATAAAGGCTTATTGAAGGTCATGTCAAAGATGGGTATTTCGACGTTACGTGGATACCGCCACTCACAAACCTATGAAGCTGTAGGCTTAAAAGATGTATTTGTCGAGACATATTTCCCGGGGACTGCATCTCGTATTGGTGGTATCGGTCTTAAAGAGGTTGAAAAGGAAACGCTCTCCCGTCATTTCAAAGCCTTTAAGAGAAAACAGAACTCAAACATTTTACTTGATTCCGGCGGAAATTATGCTTACCGGAGTGGTGGAGAACGACATCTTTTTTCACCGGAAGCAATTGTTTTTCTGCATCAGGCAGTACGAATGGCTGATTATGAAAAGTTTAAAGCCTATTCCGGAGAAATAAATGATATTTCCAAAGGTTTGTGCACGCTGCGTGGACTGTTTAAACTGAAAGAAGGAAATCCCATTTCTATTGATGAAGTTGAACCGGTAGAATCAATTATCAAAAGATTTGTTACTTCTGCTATGTCTTTTGGCTCGATCAGTAAAGAGGCTCACGAAACCCTGGCCATCGCCATGAACCGTATCGGGGCAAAAAGTAATTCGGGTGAGGGCGGCGAAAGTGAAGACCGGCTTATTCAACTGGAAAATGGTGACTCTACCAAAAGTAAAGTCAAACAGGTCGCTTCAGCAAGATTTGGTGTTACCAGTAATTATCTAATTAACGCTGAAGAATTACAGATCAAAATAGCACAAGGTGCCAAACCGGGTGAGGGCGGACAATTACCTGGATTTAAAGTAGATGAAACCATTGCCAGAGTCCGTCATTCGACCCCGGGGGTTATGCTTATTTCACCACCACCGCATCATGATATTTACTCTATCGAGGATCTGTCACAGTTAATATTTGATCTGAAAAGTGCCAATCCGGCAGCACGAATCTCAGTCAAACTGGTTTCTGAGGTTGGTGTTGGAACTGTTGCAGCCGGCGTGGCGAAAGCAAAAGCAGAAATGGTCCTCATCAGTGGCGGCGATGGCGGGACAGGAGCTTCACCAATTTCTTCGATCAAGTACGCCGGATCCAGCTGGGAAATAGGTCTGTCCGAAACTCAGCAAGTATTGGTGATGAATCAGTTACGCGGCCGGATTCGTATTCAGGTTGATGGTCAGCTCAAGACCGGCCGTGATGTGCTTATAGGCGCTTTACTTGGTGCCGAAGAATTTGGTTTCGGAACGGCCGCCCTGGTAACACTGGGTTGTATAATGATGCGTAAATGCCATCTGAACACGTGTCCCGTCGGTGTGGCGACACAAAATCCTGTCCTCCGTAAACGATTCATGGGGAAACCAGAGTATGTTATTAATTTCATGCGTTTTATTGCCCAGGAAGTCCGTGAATATATGGCTGATTTAGGTTTCAGGACTTTTGATGAAATGGTTGGACGGGTTGATCTGCTTGAGGTTAATGATGCCATCGATCATTATAAATCGAGAGGGTTGGATTTATCTAAAGTACTCTATATGCCTTCAAAAACCATGGATGTTCCCCGAAGGTGCATGGCAGAACAGCAACATGATTTTTCTTTATCGCTTGATGGTGAACTCATCAAAGAGTGCCGACCGGCTCTTACAGATAAAACACCTGTTTTGATCAATAAATCCATTCGTAATTTCAACCGCTCGACAGGCGCTACGCTTAGCGGAGAAGTTTCTAAACGATATGGTTCAAAAGGATTGCCGGTGGATACAATTAAGGCAAAATTTAAGGGTTCTGCCGGGCAAAGTTTCGGGGCGTTTCTCGCCCAAGGTATTACTTTTGAACTCGAAGGTGATGCCAACGATTATCTGGGAAAAGGGCTATCCGGTGGTAAAATCGTATTGTATCCGCCGAGAGAATCAACTTTTTTGCCGCAAAAGAATATTATAACCGGTAATGTGAATCTTTTTGGAGCAACCAGTGGCGAAGTCTACATCCACGGTAAAGCAGGGGAACGTTTTTGCGTCCGCAATAGTGGAACTATTGCTGTGGTTGAAGGCGTCGGAGATCATGGGTGTGAATATATGACCGGGGGTCGGGTGATTGTGCTTGGCAAGACCGGCGTAAATTTTGCGGCTGGAATGAGTGGAGGCATTGCCTATGTGCTTGATGAAAATCAGTTGTTTGATACACGTTGTAACCTGGAGATGGTTGATATCGAACCGGTCAACGACGGCACGGATGAAGAATTTTTACGTGTGACTATTGAAAATCATGTCAGGTATACCGGCAGCAAATATGCGGAAGGGATTTTAGATAACTGGGACGATATGTTACCCTATTTTGTGAAAGTGATGCCGGTGGATTATCGTCGGGCGTTGGAAAGGATTGAGGAACGCAAATACGAAGAAATGGGAACCGTTGGCATGACTGAAGAGGTATATTTATAATGGGAAAAACCACTGGTTTTCTGGAATATAAGAAAGAAAAGGCAACCGAACAGCCTGTTAAGGAACGACTTAAACACTATCAAGAGTTTGGAGAATCTTTGAGTGGTAAAAAATTGTCGCTCCAGGGCGCGCGTTGTATGGACTGTGGGATACCTTATTGCCATTCATCGTATGGATGTCCGGTGGTAAACCTGATACCGGAATGGAATGATTTAATTTACAACAACCAGTGGCAGGAAGCCTATGAGCGACTGGAAATGACAAATAACTTTCCGGAATTTACCGGCCGAATATGTCCTGCACCCTGTGAGACAGCCTGTACGCTGGCTATCAATGACCATCCGGTAACCATTAAACAAATTGAACTGGCAATCATAGAAAGAGCTTTCCGAGAAGGTTGGGTTAAACCTAAACCACCCGATCATTTCAGTGGAAATAGTATCGCGATTATAGGGTCCGGACCGGCAGGGCTGGCTGCTGCCCAGCAGCTATGCCGATCGGGACATGCCGTCACAGTATATGAAAAGGGACCAAAACCAGGCGGATTATTACGGTATGGTATTCCTGATTTCAAGCTGGAGAAGAGGTATCTGGACAGACGGCTGACACAAATGAGAGCGGAAGGAGTAAATTTTATAACTGATGTGAACATCGGTGAAGATCTTTCCGCGCGCTATTTGCAAAAAATATACGATATCATTTTGATAGCAACCGGCGCCACCCAGGCCCGTGATCTTGATGTCCCGGGAAGAAATCTGCAAGGAATCTATTTTGCAATGGATTACCTGACGCAGTCCAATATGTATGTGGATGGTCAATTGAACGAAGAAGATATCATCTCAGCCAGGGATAAAACCGTTCTGGTAATTGGGGGAGGGGACACCGGATCGGATTGTGTGGGCACGGCCAATCGTCAAGGAGCCAAAGAAATTTATCAGTTTGAGATATTGCCTAAACCGCAGGAATGGAATAAACCCTGGAATCCGGATTGGCCGAACTGGCCGAATATACTGCGATCCAGCTCATCTCATCAGGAAGGATGCAGTCGTGATTGGGGTATTCTTACAAAATCTTTTTCCGGTAAAAGCAGTGTTCTGAATGCTGCAGATTTTGCCCGTGTAAAATGGGAAAATCCTTCGAATGGAAAGGAAGCATCCCTAAAGGAAATTCCCGGATCAGGTTTTACACTTGAATTAGATCTGGTATTCTTAGCGATGGGATTTGTCCATCTGGAACATAGTCGTTTGCTCAGGGATTTGGGGATTGAATTTGAGGATCGGGGTAATATCCGGACGAGCAAAGACTACGTCACTTCCGTTAACGGTGTTTTTGCCGCAGGTGATTCCTGTACGGGAGCTTCTCTTGTTGTTCAGGCTATTTATCACGGCCGTGAAGCGGCAGATGCGA
This sequence comes from uncultured Calditrichota bacterium, assembly GCA_964489835.1. Classification (GTDB taxonomy): domain Bacteria; phylum Calditrichota; class Calditrichia; order JAJRVZ01; family JAJRVZ01; genus CAZBBC01. The sequence goes on along the minus strand of CAZBBC010000010.1, from coordinate 1,162 downwards.
TCGATAAATATTTAACATAACTAACCTGAATTATTCATAAAATTAAATAATTAAGTCTGTAAGTAATATAAATTCAATGAGTTAACCCCCCTTATTAAAGAGGGTTAGGGGGTTGTTTTTACATAATATTTTAAATTATATAAATGTTTTACATCCCCTTAGTCCCCTTTTTTAAGGGGAGACTTAATTGTCGCCATATGATAGATCTAAAATTCATGAATTAATCAGACTAATTTAAAAATCAAGGATAGAAAAATGAAAGTTAATACAAAATTAGCAATTTTAGGGGCGGGAAGTATTGGTATGTCGATCACAGAGGGATTGTTGGCATCCGGACTTTTCCCTCCAGAAAGGATTACACTGACAAGACGTAAAGTCCAATTACTGGATCACTATAAGCAACAGGGTATTAGTGTAACCGCTGATAATCTCAAGACGGTTCGGAACTCGGATGTGATTATTATAGCCGTCGAACCCCAACAAATAAATATTTTGCTGGAAGAGATTGCCCCAGGATTGAAAGCGGGCAAGCATATTGTTATCTCTGTTGTCACAGGTGTCTCCACTCTGCAGATTCTTAAAAAAACACGAAAAAAAGTGGCAGTCGTAAGGGCCATGCCGAATACAGCTATTGCCATACGTACATCAATGACCTGCCTTGCTTCAGACAGATCTAATAACAATGCGATAGAAGTGGCAAAATCTATCTTTAATACGATTGGTATTTCCTTGGTTATTGATGAAGAACTGATGGGCGCTGCTACTGCATTGGGTGCCTGTGGCATCGCCTTTTTTCTGCGAGCAATTCGGGCGGCCTCCCAGGGTGGTATTGAGATCGGATTCAGCCCGGATAAGGCACTTAAAATTGCTGCACAAACAGCAAAAGGTGCGGCTTCTCTGCTACTCGAAAATAAACAGCATCCGGAATTTGAGATTGATAAAGTAACAACCCCCAGGGGAGTTACCATTGCCGGACTAAATCAAATGGAACACGAGGGCTTTAGTTCCGCTATGATAAAAGGGATCGTTACATCGGCGACAAAGGCAGAAGCATTATATAAGGGATGAAGTATATTTGTTTAATTTATAATAGGATCTTCGTTCTATAAATTCCAAATAACAAGCACCAAATAGCAAATAAATCCGAAATTCGAATATCCAA